>JAUVLI010000077.1 GCA_030600775.1 Fidelibacterota bacterium
AGAAAAAACATTAAAAACAGAAAATAAAAATGAATTCAAATATGAAAAATTAATTTTTGCAACAGGTTCAACACCAACCATACCAACTTTTATAAAAGGAAATGATTTAGAAGGTGTAGAATTTATCAAAAAAAGTTATAATTATATTGAACAACTAAAAACAAAAACCGATAAAGCAAAAAATATTGTCATTATTGGTGGTGGTTTCATTGGTGTTGAAGTAGCTGAACAACTTGCTAAATTCGAAGATAAAAATGTATCATTAGTAGAAATGGAAGAATTTTGTCTCTATCGTGCATTTTCAAAAGATGTTGCTCAAAAAGTAGATGAAATATTACAAAAAACAGAAATTAATTTACTAACAAGCAACAAAATAGAAGAAATTATTGGTGAAAATGGCAAAGTTAAAAAAGTGAAATTAATTAATGGAAAAGAAATTGATGCCGATCTTGTAATTTTCTCAATTGGATATAAACCAAATACAGGATTAGCAAAAAAAGCAGGATTGGAATTAACTAGTCAAAGAACAATTAGATGTGATAATTATCTTAGAACAAACAAAAAAGACATTTATGCTATTGGTGATTGTAGCCAAACAATAGGATTTATTACAGGAAGAACAGATAATATTATGCTAGCTTCTACAGCTACATCAGAATCTAGAATTTTAGGATACAACCTATTCGAAATTAATCTTATTCGTAATTTTGTTGGCACATTATCTGTATTTTCTACAGAAATTGGTGGAACAACATTTGCCTCAGTTGGAGCAATTGAACAAGTTGCACAACAACATAATATTGCATATATTATTGGAAAATTTGAAGATGTAGATAGACACCCCGGCACAATTAAAGATGCAAATAAATTAATGATAAAATTAATTGTATCACCTAAAACCGGTAAAATTATTGGTGGAGAAATTTTTGGTGGAAAATCGGCAGGTGAAATTATTAACATATTAAGTTTGGCCATTCAAAAAGAAACAACTGTATATGAATTAATATCATTTCAAGTTGGAACTCATCCGCTTCTTACAACAGCTCCAACTAAATATGTTTTAATAAAAGCAGCTGAAATAGCTATCGCTAATATAAAAAAGATACATTAATATCATTTTTTTACTTACAAATAATTATAGAAGAAACAAATGCACGCGATAATAAATGTTTTTAAACATGCATTAATGATAACCGGCTTCGTCTTTACGATGATGTTGATTATTGAATATATTAATGTTCAAACTCAAGGATTATGGCAAAGGAATATCTCTAAAAGTATTTGGAAACAATATTTGTTAGCCGCTTTGTTGGGAGCAATTCCGGGATGCTTAGGAGCATTTACCGCAGTTTCACTTTTTACTCATCGACTAATTTCACTTGGTGCTTTAGTAACCACCATGATCGCAACAAGTGGTGACGAAGCTTTTGTTATGCTATCAATGTTTCCACAAAAAGCAATTATTCTAACTCTAATAATCGTTGCAATAGGAATTCTCGCAGGATTTATTACTGACAAATTACCATTTTCAAAATCGTTTAAAAACATCCTTCCGGCAAACGGTTTTCCATTGCACAAAATAGAACAATGTAAATGCTTACCACAAAACCATTTATTTGAAAACATGAAAAATCCCTCTACACAACGAATATTACTGATCGTTATTGTATCAATTTTCTTATTCGGTACTGCAATTGGAGAAATTGGCCCTCAAAATTGGAATTGGATAAAGATCACGATTCTAATTACTTCATTCTTATCACTTTTTATTATTGTTACAGTCCCGGAACATTTTTTAAAAGAACACCTTTGGAATCATATCGTTAAAATTCATATTCCAAGAATATTTTTATGGATATTCGGTACACTTCTTACCATCCATATTCTTATGCAATTTGTTGATCTTCATTCTTGGGTTGTAGATAATATGTACATACTTCTCATAATTGCTGTTTTGGTTGGTATTATTCCCGAATCCGGTCCGCATTTAATATTTGTAACTTTATTTGCAAGCGGAACAATTCCTTTTAGTATTCTTCTCGCAAGTTCAATTGTTCAAGATGGACATGGAATGCTCCCTTTATTGGCAGAATCAAAAAAAGGATTTTTTACAGTAAAAGCAATAAATATTATTTTTGGTATGATCGTAGGGATCATTGGTTTATTGTTGGGATTTTGATCATTAGCAACGAACAAAAAAATAAATTATTTAGCAACTAACAAAAACCAACTAAAACGAACAAAAATTAACTAAAACAAACAAAATAAATAATGTTAGTAACTAACAAAAATTAATTAAAACGAACAAAATAAATAACGACTTTTAGCAACGAACAAAAACTAACTAAAAAATTGAAATTATAACCACCAAGAGTACGAGGAATAGTGAGAAATTAACCAGACTTAAGAGTAGCTAATAAAAATAAAAACACGGCACAAAATATAAATTAATTCTCGGGTATCATTACTTATGAATGAAAATAAAAAATTCCAATCTTCAAATGCAATAACGATTTCTTTTGCACATTTTGCTCATGACATTTACACCGCTTTTTTGGCACCAATGTTACCTTTACTTATCCAAAAGTTAGGAATAAGTTTATCAATGGCGGCATTGTTAGATGTAGCTCGTAAACTTCCCGCTCTATTTAACCCATTCATCGGAATACTTGCTGATAAAATTCGTGTTAGGTATTTTGTTATTTTCACACCACTTATAACAGGGATTGCAATGAGTTTTCTTGGATTAGCTCCTTCATATTCAATATTATTAATATTACTTTTTGTTGTTGGAATCAGCTCTGCAATTTTTCATGTACCTTCACCTGTAATGATCAAACAAATATCCGCTAATAAAACCGGACTAGGAATGAGTTATTATATGTTGGGTGGAGAAATTGCTAGAACACTTGGACCGCTTTTGATAACTGCTGCAATTTCATTGTGGGGTTTGGAAGGATCTTATAGAGTAATGTTATTAGCTTTTATTTCGACAATATTTCTATATAATAAATTAAAAGATGTACAAGTTAATAAAGATTTTCATAAAAAGACAAAAGAATTTACTCCAAAAGATACATTAAAAAAATTAATTCCATTCTTCATTTTAATTTCTGGTTTTGTCCTATTTCGTTCAGCAATGAAATCTGCTCTAACTTTATATTTACCAACTTTTCTTACAAATAATGGAAAAACTTTATGGATTGCTGGAATTGCGCTTTCTATTCTTCAGTTTTCTGGAGCAGTTGGAACATTTTTAGCAGGATCAATTTCAGATAAAATCGGACGAAAATATACTTTGCTAATTACTGCAATTGCCAATCCAATTCTTATGTGGCTTTTCATCATTTTAAATGATACTTTTATGATCCCTCTTTTAATTTTAATTGGATTTTTTCTCTTTGCCTCCGGACCCGTTCTACTTGCCTTAGTTCAAGATACAGATTCCGAGCATCCTGCTTTCATTAACAGTATTTATATGACAATTAATTTCATTATCAGTTCATTGATGGTGTTCCTTGTCGGTTTCTTAGGAGATAAAATTGGCTTAATTTCCACTTATAAAATCTGTGCAATATTATCTATCGGTTCAATTCCGTTTATTTTGTTATTACCTAAAAAAGATATCAAGATTGTTTGAGAAGTTTTTTGGGATAGTAACTAATTCCTCTAATTACTCGAATGTTTTTTAGACACAAATTACATAATTGGCACGAATTAAGATTGAGGTTAAGGTTAAGGTTGAGGTTTCACAAATTTGCTTTTTCACTCAATCACTTGCTAAACAATTTACAATTCCCATCTTTCCTTTTTTCTTTTTCCTCTATAAAAACTTTTCGTAGAAAAATGTTTCAAACTAATATTATTATTCTTATTTTATAATGTTATGATTATCAAAAATATTTTAAAAAGAGAAATTTAAATGAAACGCTTAATAATAATTCCAACTTATAACGAAAAAGCAAATATAGAAAAATTAATAAATGACATTCAATTACAAAATATTGAAAATTTAGATATTTTAATTATTGATGATAATTCTCCAGATGGAACTGGCAAAATTATTAAAAATCTACAAAAAGAAAATGATAATATTTTCATTATTGAACGAGAAGGTAAACTTGGATTAGGTACTGCTTACATTCGTGGTTTCAAGTATGCTTTAAAAAACAATTATGACCAAATTGCTCAAATGGATGCCGATTATTCTCACGATCCAAAAGATTTAATAAAATTATTCAAAGCAGTTGAAAAATATGATTGGGCAATCGGTTCGCGTTACAAATCAGGAATTAATGTTGTTAATTGGCCATTAAGCCGTTTAATTCTCAGCTACGGTGCAAATATTTATTCAAGAATAATTACTGGAATGAAAATTAAAGATGGCACAGCAGGATTTAAATGTTGGAATAAAAATGTACTCGCAAAAATCAAATTAGATGAAGTGAAATCACATGGATATTCATTTCAGATAGAGATGAATTTTCGTGCTTGGAAAGCTGGATTCAAATTTTTTGAAGTTCCAATCGTCTTTACCGATCGTACTTTAGGTGAATCAAAAATGTCAAAAAAAATCGTTCATGAAGCGATCTTCATGGTCTGGAAATTAAAATACTGGTCAATCACAAAAAAAATATAATTCATTTATGAATCCAAATATTGATATTTCAATTATCATTGTTAGCTATAATGTAAAAGAATTTTTACATCAATGTTTACTTTCAATTGAAAAGGCTATTAATAACATTTCAGTTGAAAATTTTGTTGTTGATAATAATTCCATTGACGGAACTTGTGAACTTATTCGTTCAAAATTTCCAAATATTAAATTAATCGCTAATAGTGAAAATCTCGGATTTGGAAAAGCAAATAATATAGCATTACAAAAAGCACAAAGTAAATACACTCTCTTTTTAAATCCCGATACTATTTTACAAAAAAATACTTTAGAAGTAATGTTAAACTATTTAGAAACAAATTCAAAAGTCGGATTAGCCGGTTGTAAAATTTTAAATTCAAATGGAACTTTGCAACTTGCATCTCGCAGAAGTTTTCCATCACCATTGACCGCTTCTCCAAAACTTTTAGGATTAAGTAAAATGTTCCCAAAAAACAAATTCTGTGGGAAATATAATCTCACTTATCTTGATCCTGACAAGTCATATAGCGTAGATGCCGTAAGCGGATCATTTATGTTTTCAAGAACGAAACTTCTAAAAGAATTAGGTGGTTTTGATGAAACATTTTTTATGTACGGCGAAGATTTGGACTTATGTTATCGAATGCAAGAAAATAATTATGAGATCCATTATGTAGCAAAAACAACAATTATTCATTATAAGGGCGAGAGTTCAAAAAGTGCACCTTTTGACAGCATATTAAATTTTTATAAGGCAATGGATATTTTTGTAAAAAAACATTTTTCACGCGGATATTTTCTTTTAACAACTCTTTTATTACGCCTTGGAATTTTGGGTCATTTTTTTGGACGATTTTTGGGAAAATTCATCAACAAGATCAAAATACCTATTACTGATTTTTTATTTATCTACCTCTCTTTTATTTTTGCAATTATTATTCGTTTTGACGAAACAAAATGGTTCTTCGATTATCAACCAGTTATCCTACTTTACACATTTATTTATCTTATTTTAGCAAGTTTTTTCGGACTTCATAATAGAAAAAAAATTGATTTCATAAGGGCTTTTGGTGCCATAATTCTTGGTGGATTAATTAATGGCTCATTTACATTTTTCATGCCATTTATTGCCTATTCCAGAATTGTTTTTTCTATTTCATTTTTGTTTATACTTTTATTTCTTCCCGGCTGGAGAATAATTTATTATCTGATAATATATAAAAAAATCCAAAATAAAAGTTATACTCATAGAACTATTATTATAGGAGCTGGACCAGAGGGAAAACGGATTGCAGAAATTATTACAAATAAACCGGAGTTAGGTTATCTTTTTTTAGGATTTGTTGATAATGATTTTGAAAATCCTCAAACGATTTCTACAATAAATAATTTAACCGAATTAATAAAAATTAAAAAAATTGAAAACATAATATTTAGCTCGGATAAGTTTAAAAGTGCCGATATAATGAGATTGATGGGTAAAATCCAACATCTACCAGTTAACATTAAAATTGTTCCGGAAAACATAAATTTGATATATGGAAAAATGCATATTGAAAAATTAGAAGATATTTCCATTGTTGATATAGATTATAATATTTACAGACCCATTCCAATTTTAACGAAAAGAATATTTGATATTATTTTGGCATTATTTTTGCTATTATTTTCTCCACTGATCTATCTTGTAAAATTGATTTCAAGATACAAAACTTCCAAAATTGAAATCAATAATTATTCTATAAAAGAATGGCATTCATCTAATAATAATGAAATAAAACTATCTTGGTATCCAATGTTATCTTCAATTATTTCCGGAAAAATGTCTTTCGTTGGGGACCTGCTTCACTTGCCAAACAACATCAAAACAAGATTTTATAAGCCGGGAATTACTGGTTTAGCTCAAATTGAAAATTTAAAACAAATAACTATGAAAGAACATCAAAGATATATAAATTACTATATGAGAAATTATTCTTTAATGATGGATATAGAAATATTATTTAAAAATATGATAAGGTAATATTAGAAAACTAAAAAAATGGAGGGAATTATGAAAAAATTATTTTTCTTAGTTTTGATTTTAACATTGGCATTAGTTGCTGAAGAAAATAATGTAAAAACCGGTTGGAGTTTTGGCGGTGTACCGGCAATTGCTTATGACACCGATACAGGTTTTAAATATGGTGCTTTAGCTAATATTTATAATTATGGAGATGGTTCTACTTATCCGGAATATTTATATTCAATTTATGTAGAATGGTCACGAACAACCAAGGGAAGTGGCGTCAATGACATATTCTTTGATTCAAAACATTTACTACCAAAAGGAATGAGAGTAACTGCAGACCTTGCTTACCTTACAGAACAAACACTCGATTTTTATGGATTTAATGGATATGAAGCTAATTTCAACTCTGATTTTATTGATGATGATAGTAACAATCCAAATTACATTTCAAGGGTTTATTATAAACATCAAAGAGAACTATTAAAAATTACAAGTGATTTCCAAGGGCATTTGTATAAAAATAATTTACTATGGGCTGGCGGATTCGGTCATTTTGGAACTGATATTAGTCCGGTTGATATTGATGAATTAAATGATGGAACAGATGAAAGCGATATGCTACCGGATACGACAACATTATTTGAAAAATATGTAGAAAATAATATAATTCCTGTCGATCAAGTAGATGGCGGAAATACAAATTTCGTAAAATTCGGATTAATTTATGATACGCGTGATAATCAAGCAAATCCAATGCACGGGATGTGGACAGAATTGCTTTTTGTTGTAGCTCCAAGTTTTTTTGGAAATGACTACTCTTATTCACAAATGATATTTACACATAGACAATATTTCACTATCTTACCAAAGAAATTGTCGTTTGCATATCGCTTAAGTTATCAAGGAAAACTCACAGGTGAAATGCCATTTTATATGCTTCCTTACATCGTCAGTTCTTACAAAACTGTTGACGGATTAGGCGGCAAAAAATCCATTAGAGGAATTTTAAGAAATCGTATAATGAGTGACGGATTTGCTTATGGAAACTTTGAATTCCGTTGGAAATTTTTCCGAACTGTTCTTTTTAATCAAAATTTATACTTAGCACTTAATCCATTCGTAGATATGGGAATAACTGTAGATAAATATGATGTAAATTACGATGAATATAATGACAATGATAATAATGATAATGATATAACAAAAATGGATGATGAATTACATGTCGGATACGGAATGGGATTGAGAATCGCTATTAACGAAAATTTCATTATCGCTGTTGATTATGGAATGGCAAAAGACGAACGAGATGGAAGTAGCGGATTATATATTGGATTGGATTATTTATTTTAATTGATAGATAAGAATAAACTTCTCGTAAAAATGCTAAGTTTTTTATAATTAATAAATTAGAAACAATACTTAACTAATTTAAAACATTGCCCTTGTGTCGAGCTAATACCAATGTTATCTGCCAAACATAGTTTTATCTTAACAACATCATCTTTTTTGTTTCAGTAAATTCATTTCCTATCTTCAGTTGATAATAATAGACTCCACTGGCAAGATCAGAAGCGTCAATATTAATGGAATACGTGTTACTATTTTGATATTTATTCACTAAAGTTTTAATTTCTTTGCCTAACAGGTCATAAATTGTTAAACTTACCCAAGAGGGCTTTTTTAATGAATAAGAAATTTTAGTTGTAGGATTAAATGGATTTGGGTAGTTCTGTGAAAGGAAGTAATGACTTGGATTATAAGAAAAATTATCATTAATTCCCACATAACCTGAATAAATATATGCGAACATTCCTTTATTGCCATTGGCAAGAAAAACAGTGCCGTCTGAACCCACTGCTACACCCCAGGCATAACCACCGTCATTAATGTGTGCGGTGTTGGTGAAAGATGTTCCGTCATAGCTGTATGCACGCAAACCGTCATAGCTATTGGCGAGAAAAACAGTGCCGTCTGAACCCACTGCTACACCATAGGCATAACCACCGTCATCAATGTGTGCGGTGTTGGTGAAAGATGTTCCGTCATAGCTGTATGCACGCAAACCGCCACTGCCATTGGCAAGAAAAACAGTGCCGTCTGAACCCACTGCTAC
>JAUVLI010000113.1 GCA_030600775.1 Fidelibacterota bacterium
CCATTTGCACAAAATATTCCTTGTGGCATATCGTTTTTTTGATGAATTGAAAATTCCTTAATTCCATTTGCAATTAATGCAGATGAAACCATTTCGTTTTCAAAACCAAAAAGCTCTTTATCATTAAAATAAAATTTTACTTTTTTTCTGTCTTTCGGAAAATCTAAGATCGGGTGATTTTTAATTCTATTCATATTGTCCTCATTATTTTATATCTGTGTGATACATTTCTGGAAACAAAGGAAGTTGCTTTGCATTTGATATAAATTTATACCTATTAGTATTATACTTGTCTTGCAAACCACCATAATAATCTATTGTTTTCTTTAATTCATTTATACTTTCACCAAGTTTCATATTAATCTCATCTCTTGTAAACCTATAAGCTGCCCAACCTTTTTGTGTTAATATCCTATCTCGTCTTTTGTCTTTTTTAACATCCTCTTTATTTTCATGATGATATTTATCCCCATTGCATTCTAAATCAATATTCCTATTTTTACAAAACAATGCAAAATCAAGTCGAAAAAATTTATCCCTGTCTCCTGCTTGATAATAAATTTCAAATTCTCTTTCCGCATCTATTCTTTCTGATTTTAAAGCATTCCAAACTTTTTCTTCAATATAACTCCCACAAAAAACTTCATTCAAATCATTAGCTTTAATAAATCTTCTAAAATCAGTAATAATAAAATTTATTCTTCTTGGTCTAATTGCTATAATCGGGTTTTCTAATTTAATAACTTCTGCTAACTCAATTTTATAATAATCATTATCAGCATTGGGATTATTTTTTTCATTTGGTAATAATTCGATCCGTTTGTGAACAGATATCTTTTTAACTTCACTAAAATATTGAATTTGGCTTTGTGAATCTTTAAATTTTCCCCCCTGATAAAATGCAATATGCTTTATTGTTTTATCTCTAACTATAATTGGTGCCGATTTAACAGGAATTCTATACCATTTATCATTAATTACAATTGGTAAATCTGATTTATTTTTTAGAACTCCGACTACTGTGTCTTTTTTACAATTTTGTTTCATAATATTATTTAATTATTCTATTTAAGAGTTCATAATGAATATTTTTTTATTAAAACAGTAATTTGTTCAATAATAACTGTCGCTAAATTACCAATCAACACATACCAAGTCCAATGAATTTCTGTAAATTTAATAACGAATATCATTGTAATAATTGCTCCGAAAAAAGATACCATATATTGCCAAGTTTCAACTTTCTTAAAGAATCTTACTAATATGAAAACTCCTAACATTCCTCCATAAGTAAATGAAGCAACTGACAAACCAATTTCAATAAGCGGATTATTTATATTTCTGAAAAGAGATGCACCTCCTACCATAAGTATTCCCCAAGACAAAGTAGCAATTCGTCCATAATAAAGCAATTTTTTATCATCAATTTTATCTTTGAAAATTGGTTTTAGAATGTCAACTGTCGTACTACTTGATAATGAACTTAACGATCCACTTAATGTGGACATAGCTGCTGCAAATATTCCTGCTACTGCAATTCCCTTGACAACGGGTGGAAGATTTTCTATAATAAATTTTGTAAATAATGCATCAGGTTTGTGTAATCCCAACATTCCCAATGAAGCACCATTCCAAACCATATACATCATTAATCCAATGATCATAAATAATGCAAATTGAAAAAATACAACTACGCCACTTCCAATTAATGCTTTTCTTGAATCTTTCATATTTTTACAACTTAACACGCGTTGAACTATTAGCTGATCAGTTCCGTGACTTGCCATTGAAAGCATTGCTCCACCTATCACTCCCGAAAAGATATTGTATCCTTTTAAAGAAAATTTCCAATCGAAAATTTGCGCTTTACCTTGTTCCAAAACAATTGATAAACTATTAGAAATATCTGGAAGCATTTTTAATCCTACCCATAAAGCAATAATTCCTGCTGAAATATAAATTATCCACTGAGCAACATCCATCCAAACAACTGCTCTTATTCCGCCAAACCAGGTATAAAATATTGTAACAATTCCAAGTATCCAAATTGATTCCATAAAATTTAAACCAGTTATCATAGATAATGGGATTGCAACTGCAAATAAACGCACACCATCGGCAAGCAAACGAGTGAACATAAAAGTTATTGACATTACTTTTTGCATCGGAACGCCGGCTTTTTCTGCTATTGCTTGATAAACTGTAATGAATTTCCCTCCGGAATACATTGGTAATAATACAAATGAAATTACTACTCGACCAACAATATATCCCATACATACTTGTAAAAATGAAAAATTCCCAATATATGCAAGCCCGGGAATTGAAAGAAATGTCAAAACAGAAGTTTCAGCAGCAACAATGGAAAGCATAACAGCCCACCATGGCAAATCATTATTTGCATTAAAATATCCTTTTATATTTGTAACTCCTCTACCAAGTAAAGTGCCGGCAATAAATACACCACCCATAAAAACAATAATAATCACATAATCAATCAAGCTCATAGTCCATTCCTTTATTTAATTTTGAATTCAAATTCATAACCATCAAATATAAAATTTTTAAAACTCTTTTACAAGTATGAAAAAAGTAAAAATTATGATTTTACTATTTATTTCATCATTTCCGAAATATTTATTCTCGGATTTTTGTATCGTTTTCTTTTGAGAGTATTTTTTCCATATTGAATTGATTCTTGTGGACAATATTGAATACAAGACATACATTGTTCACAATGTCCTAACCATTTTGGTTTACCTGCTTCCATCTTAATATTATCTACAGGACAGATTTGCTCACATATTTTACACTCATTACATTTTTCATTTACCCAATAGTTTTTATCCATTTTGTTAATATGAGAAATGGAAAATTTATATATAATATTTCCAATCATTCTCATAAAAAAATTACTTGTTTCTAATTTATTCTCTTTATTTTTCCCTATAACTTCTTGTATATCATTAATTCTCATTTCGGCATTACTAAAACATTGATTTATTTTCTCTTTACCTTCCGCACCTCCCAACACTATATAATTGCTTGGCATTTTTAATGCAAAACCGGACGATAATTTTCCATTTCTCCTTTTCAATAATCTGTCTAAATTAAGTAATGTACTACCCTGTGAGCTTGCACAAGTAATAACAGAAAAGTAATAAGTTGACTCATTTACATTCAATCTTTTTACAAATCTTCTTACGATATTTGGAATATTCCATATATAAACTGGAAAAACAAATCCAATTGTTGATGAATTGTCTTCTATTATGCTATCACCAACTAAACTTGAAATGGAAACTAATTTTGTGTCTCCTAATTTTTCTTTTATTTTTTTCGCCACCCAAAGTGAATTACCCGTTCCTGAAAAGTAATAGATCATTTTCATTTTCCATCCCATTTATTTTAAATTACTTTTTATTATCTTATACCTTAATTAATAATTTATATCTTTAAAATGTTCAATTTTCGGTTTTCGCCAATTCTTTGCATCTACAATGATCGCATCAAATCCAACTTCGAATTCCTCAATTTTTTTATAATAAAAATAGTGATCGGAACATTTTAACATTTTGCTGATCTTTGCTCTTGTTATTGATTCTATAACATCATAATAGTCATTTGGTCCCTTTGTCTTCACTTCAACAAAAATAAATCTTTTACCTTTTTTCATAATAATGTCAATTTCCCCAAATTTTCCCGCAAAATAATTTCGCTGAATATATTTATAACCCCTATGGATCAAATAGTAAATAGCCCAATTTTCTCCCCATTTTCCAAGTTTAATTCTATTTGGATAACTAGGAAATTGAAAATCTTTTATTGGTGCAAAACCCAAACGATGAATTGGCGATGGAAAATACTCCTCAATGGCTTCAAAATGTAACTTCGTGCCATATCCTTTATGTTGGTCAAAATGATAATCTTTGTAAATTTTATGCCATTTTTTCATAATATTATCACGAGTAACTTTTGCAATTATTGACGCTGCTGCGATGCAATATGATCTACTATCTCCCTTTATTATTGCCTCTGAATTGTGAATATTTTTTGGAATAAAATTACCATCAATTAAACATTTTTTAGGAACGATCTTTAATTTACCGACCGCTTTTTCCATTGCTAATAAACTTGCTTGTAAAATATTTATCTCGTTGATCTTTTTAACTCCAACCGAAGCTACCGCCCAATATTTTGCATTGTCAATTATCCATTTATAAGCTTTTTCTCGCTTCTTTTCAGATAACTTTTTTGAATCATTTATCAAATCATTTTCTTTATCAATTACAACAGCTGCTGCCACAACAGGTCCAGCTAATGGCCCTCTACCCGCCTCATCAACTCCGGCAAGAAAGTTTATGTTTTGTGATTTGTATTTCCCGTCAAATTCTAATAATTGATTACTCATTTCACCTTCTTGTTAAAATAAACTTACCCATTTTTTGCCAACTAATTTCCATCGTTTCGCTTTGTTATCAAATAAATTATAAACATTTTGAACTTTACTTCTTCCTTTTCTTGAAACGAATATTACTTCCGAATTTGGTAACAGTTTTTCCAAATCCAATTTATTTATATTTGAAATGATCATTGAATTGTCTCTAAATTCCTCATCATCTTTTTCCAAAATAAGTAAATTTTTGTTTCGTAGATTTATTGAAATATTAAAAATTCCTTTCCCGTAATAACTTGATCTGGAAAATTGGTAAGTATATTTTCCAATATTTACAGTTGAATCATTTTCAATTACAGTAACTTTTTCACCTGGAATGAAATTCATTTTTTCAGGTGAATAAATATTTTCAACTTCATAATTTTGTAATAATTTATCTAAATTAAATGAATGATATTTATCATTCTTTGTAATAATTACAGATATTTTTTTAATTGCAAGTTTATCCATAACGGGTTTAATTGTTTTTTCAAAGTCATTGTTAAAATACGAAGATTCACCGGTATTTATCAAAACTGAATTGTTTGAATTTTTAATTAATACGCTTCTACCCTTTTCTAAAGAAAAAATAATTACTTCATCCTGTCTATTCCAAATCGTAAGAATAAAAGAGGACAGAATTAAAAACAATATTAAATATTTTCTAATAATACTCTTTTTAAATAAAATTAATATAAATATTATTAAAATGACGGTAATAAAAAGTGCTTTAAATTCTGATAAGTGTATTGTCCAAAATGAAAACTTATTAGCAAATTGTATCATCTTTAGGAATAATGAAATCAGTGCATCTAATCCATTTATAAAGAGATTGGATGGAAAATGTGCAAAATATAAAAATGGCAAAGTCATCATTGTAGCGGCTAAAACCAAAAATGTTAATGGAATGAAAATAATATTTATAAAAATTGCTAATGAATTAAATACACTAAAATAATAGATGCTTAACGGAGCAGTTGCAAGTGCAGCACAAAAAGATACCAAAATTAAATTGTAAATATATTCAACCAATTTGTTTTCTGGATGAAAGTTTATCATTTTTTTCATTCTTGTATAAATCAAAATAATTCCAAAAACAGCGGAAAAAGAAAATTGAAAACCTACATCAAAAAATGTCATCGAATTCCAGAGTAAAATTACTAAACCGGCAATTGCTACAGAATTCAAGGCGTTATGCCTACGATTAAAAAGTGGCGAAACGAGATAAAAACCAGTCATCAATGAAGCCCTGACAATAGAAGCAGAAAATCCAATTATATAACAGTATCCAAACATTAAAAAAAGCATTAAAATTATCCTAAGTTTTTTAGGAATGGAAAGAAAAATGAACAATTGATAAAACAATAAAACAATAAATCCAACATGTAATCCGGAAACAGCAAGCAAATGGCTAATCCCTAAATTATTGAAAGAATTTGATAAATTTTCCGGAATTTCTTTTTTTAATCCAAGAAAAAATCCGTTTATTAAACTACCTTTTTTGATTCCATAAGTTGAAATTATCTTTGATGAAATATTTCTTCTGATTCTTTGTGAATAATATGACAACGGATTGTAAATTTGTTTTTCAACTATCTGAGAATATTTTGTTGTTTGGGAAGAATGTGTAATTCCCTTGATTTCCATATATCTTCTATAATCAAAAACAAATGGATTATTTGGTGGTTCAATTACTTCGCTTTTTACATTTGAAATTTCATACTCTTTCCCAACTGCTAAAATTCTTTTACTATTTTTCAGATATAAAACTGATTGGAATGAACTATCATTAAATTTTATATTACAATTATATGATTTAATATAAAATGGATTTGTATTAAGTTTCTTGATCTGTACAGTTACTTTTACTTTTTCTGGAATATTTTCAATTTTTCGTTTTTCAGAGA
>JAUVLI010000158.1 GCA_030600775.1 Fidelibacterota bacterium
AAAGATCATTGCCGTTTTGATAATTACAATTTTATTTCCTTTGATAATAAATGCTCAATCAGTAGAACAGATAAAGAGATCGAATAATTATATTTGGGGAATAGGAGAGGGGCAAACAATTCGACAGGCAGATAAACGAGCAATTGATGATTTGATCAGTCAAATTTCTATCAGAGTTGAGAGTAAATTCACAAATATTGTTAAAGAAAAAGATGGGAATGTCCAAGATTATTCTAAACTCGTATTGAATTCATATTCAAATACAACTTTAAATTCAGCAAAACGCAAAGTGGAAGAGAAAAATGGTGGATACACTGTAATTCGATATATTACTAAAACCGATTTAAGTCAAATATTTAAGAGTAGAAAAGATAAAATACTCAATTATACAAAATATGCAATTGATGCAGAAAAAGAATTGAGGATAGCCGATGCATTAAAATATTACTATTGGTCATTGATCTTGTTGCGAAGTCATCCCGATAATAACGAAATAGATTATGATTTTGGCGAAGAAGGAAAACAGTTGTTAATGATCGCTTTACCAAAGCGAATAAATACTGTTCTTAGCAATTTAAATATCACAAAAGAAGATATTAAAAAAGAATCATCAGAAAAGAAAAAAGATATCATTCTGAGAATAACTTATAAAAATAAACCTGTTCAAAATTTGGATTATTGCTATTGGTTGGGAGATTCTTGGAGCATGTTAACCGGTGCAAAAGATGGAATTGGAGTTGCTTCATTTTACGGAAAGCAAAGATATGACATGTCGAAATTGAAATTAAAAGTAGAATATATGTATGAAAATGAGAGCCATTTTGATAATGAATTGCAGGAATTATTGGAGAATTTGTATAATGTACCACAATTTTCTGAAGCTACTTATATTTTATCGTTAAAAGAAAGTTTAATTGAAAGATTAAATTCAAAAAGGGGAAAATATACATTTATTGGCTTAAAAAAAGAAAATGAAAAAACTGCAGAAGTAATTTTTAAAGTTATTGATGGAATAAAGAAAAAGAATTTTGAGGAATTAAGTAATAATTTTACAGGATCAGGTAAAAAGCAATTTGATAAATTAATTAGATATGGAAATGCGAAATTATTAAACAAAGATACGGAATTAAGAATTATTGAAAACGATAGCACTAAAATTGTTCGAGAATTACCAATGAGTTTTGATTTCCCTAATAATAATAAAAAATTTGTGGAAAAGGTTGTTTTTACATTAGATAAAGATGATAAAATTGAGTCGGTTTCATTTTCGTTAAGTGATAAAGCGATAAAAGATATTTTGAAAATTAACAAAGGTACAAATGCTGAAAAATACCAAATTATTCAGTTTATGGAGAATTATAAGACCGCTTATTGTTTAGAAAGAATTGACTATATTGAGTCGATTTTTGCCGATAATGCCTTGATAATTGTTGGAAGTATTGTAAAAGAAGATGAAAATATTGAAGGAATGTACAATACACTTGGCAGGGAAAGAGTAAGATATAATCGTTTATCTAAAAGGGAATATATTCAAAATCTCAGAACGGTTTTTAATAGCAATGAATATGTAAATATGCATTTTGAAGATAATATTGTGAAAACAACAAGCGATGATAAAAAAATATTTGGAATTCAGATAAAACAAAATTATTATTCAGCAAATTACGCCGATCAAGGATATCTATTTTTAATGGTTGATATGAGTGATACAACAAATCCGAAAATATTCGTAAGAACTTGGCAACCGGTAAAAGATACTGAAAAGGGAATATACGGGTTGGCTGATTTTCATTTTTAGATAGGATTTTACGAAAAGGCGATGGGGCGACTTTGGAACTTGGTGAAAAGGAGATAAGGCGACTGGGAGACTTTAAGACTGGGGAGACTACGTGAGTTTGGGAATTGGCATTTAATTGGAAAACGGAGAACGGAGAATGGAGAACGGAAAGCAGAGAAAATGCGACAAAGCGATTTTTTAAACCTTAACCTCAACCTTAGCCTCAACCTCAATCTTAATCTTAACCTCAACCTTAGCCTAAACCTAAACCTTAATCTTAGCCTAATTGAAATTCGTTGATAAATTCAATCAATTGTCAAGATCAATTGTAATAACAGCATCATCTCTTTTTATCGGTATATTAAAATATCCATCTCGAATATTTAACAAATTTTCATCAATAGAATTCATTAATCCATCAGGAACTTCATTTGTTGGAAATAAAATATATGGATAAACTTTGTAATCTCCGGAAGAAATACTAAATGAATCGTATTGAACATTAAATTTACTGTATATTTGTCGTATATTGTCGCTTGCTAAAATTTCAAATTCGTAATTCATATCAATTTGAGAAAATGGCAAAAATCTTGTAGTAACAATATCACAATCATTCTGGCGAGGTATTACACTTTTAATTGTCGGATCGGATAATGATTCAAAAATTATTCCGGTATGAATTTGTCCCCTATATGGGAAGGGAAGTGATTGCATATTAGTTTTTATTGAAAATTCAGAATTAATATTAGAAGTTAAATTAACAGTAACATAAACCTTGTCATTATTACCAAATGTTTGGGTTTTAATACTATTTTCACCAATAATTGTTTTAATAGATAGCAATTTTTGCAGATTTACAGTTTCAAGGAATTCGCCATTTTCATTAATATGGCTTTGTATAGATGCGAATTCACCATCCGAAAATGAGATTGTTGCATAAAATATTTGATAATTAGCGAGCCAAAAATAGAGTTTATAATCCCCATTAAATCCTGCACCATCATCTTGAGATTCTACAGGTGGAACAACTATTTTAAATTCTCCATTTTGATCTGTATATGTATTGAGATTAAATTCTTCT
>JAUVLI010000060.1 GCA_030600775.1 Fidelibacterota bacterium
TTTACAAGTAAGGAAATCACCGGATATTATGCAAAAGTGTTGGACACAAACATTAAAAGCGGTATTAAAATATTAATAGATATTGTTAAAAATTCTGTCTATCCAAAAAACGAAATTGAGAAAGAAAAAACCGTTGTAATCGAAGAATTCAATGAATTTTTGGATTCACCAAGCGAAGTTGCCTTCGATGGATTCTGCAAACAAATGTATCCTGATCACCCACTGAGTTATAATATTTTAGGAAATAAACAAACTATAAAGTCATTCGATCAGAATAAAATTAAAGAATTTGTAAATGAAAATTATACTCCTGAAAAAATTATTGTTGCCTGCACGGGAAACATTTCTCATGGTGAATTTTTAGAATATATAAAGGAAGAATTAAACGATCATAGCATTGTAAATAAAAGTTTACAGCAAATCAAGTTAGCGGATCCGGTAAAGAAGAAAATCGTAAAAAAAGCAAATATTTCACAAACACATTATTTTTTGGGACGACGAGCATATTCATATAAAAACAAAGACCATTATACTTACAAAATATTAAATGCTTTGTTATCGGCCGGTATGGGTTCAAGATTATTCCAAAACATTCGTGAAAAATATGGATTTGTTTACAGCATTTATTCATTCGCCGATATGTATAGAGATACCGGAATATTTGGGATTTATGTCGGAACGGATAAAAAGAAAATAGACGATATTAATGAATTGGTCTGGAATGAATTAAATGAAATTAAAAATAATTCAATGTCAAGATCCGAACTGAATAAGATAAAGAAACAGTACGAAGGAGCATTGGTTTTCGGTTTGGAAAGTATGCTAAGCAGAATGAACAAAATGGTGCGAACTGAGATCCAATTTGGCACATTTGTTGAAATTAATAAAATATTATCTTCATTAGAAAAAGTAACATTGTCAAATATTCAAACGATGGCAAATGAATTGTTTCAAGAAAGTAAATTTCATTACTATCTATTAACACCGAATAAAGATTAAATTAACGGCAATATTTTGAAAGAAATCCCAATATTAGCTTATCATAAAATTTCGCCTCAGTTTGAATTTGGTTTGACCGTGATCAGTCCAAAAAGTTTTGAAAAGCAGATGGAATTCTTGCAACAAAAGGGATATGTCGGTTGTAGTTTAAGAGATTATTTGCAAGATCCACAACAAAATAAATTTGCCATAACTTTTGATGATGCTTATGAAAATATCTATCAATATGCATTACCTATTTTAAATAAACTTGGTTTTACCGCATCAATTTTTGTAATTGTAAATTTTATCGGAAAATATAATTCTTGGGACGTAAATCTTTTTGGAATCAAATTCAAACACGCCACTCAGTCGCAATTGCAAAAACTATGCGACTCTAATTGGGAAATATGTTCACACTCACTTTCCCATAAAGCATTGATAAATTTGACAAACGAACAGATAGTTAACGAAATTAAAAATTCAAAAATTGATTTAGACAAAATGTTTAATGTTAAAATTGACAGCTTTGGTTTTCCTTTCGGTTATTACAACAGAAGTATTATAAAAATTTTAAAAGAACACGGTTATAAAAACGGTGTAAGTTCTACAAACAATTTTAAAAATGAAATTCCCATTTATGGAAGAATGGGAGTTTACAAATTTGTTGATTGGAAAAGAAGTGTATATTTCAAAATCAATAAAAAACATCCACTAAATTTTTTTGAAACTTTAAAAGGAAAAATTATTCACTCGGTTTCTTATCTTACTGTGTTGTATCAAAAAATATTGGGAAAATCGTAAGAAGATTGCAATTCCCAATTTTTAAAATTGTAACATATTCTATTGATATCATAAATTACAACATAAGCTAAAAGTGAAAAAGCAAATAGAATTTCAAAAACTATAATCTTTCTTTGTGAGCTTTTTTCTCTGCGGTCTTTGCGTGAACTCTTATTAGTGGTAAAATTTACGGAGTTGGTTACTATTTATTCCCAAGAAAAATTCCCTTAACGGAACATAAGTCAACACATTATTTATGTGTGTACTCTCAAACCAAACGATTTTTTCAACATTAAATTCCAATGGTTCAACTTGGAATGATTTAAATTGACTAATTAGATCTCTATCTACTCTTCCCTTTATTCGAGCTTGAGTTATATGAGGCGATAATTGTTTGCCACTTTCGTCATAAGAATATTTTGTAAAATAACCGTTTAAAAAATAGAATATCTGCTTCATTTGTCGTGGAATTTCTTCAATTCCTGTCCACAAAATTCTTGGCTTGCCTCTTGATGGAAAATATCCATTATAATTCAGTTGCAATTTGAATCTTGTAAATTCACCGAAGCGAGAAGTTAATTCGTCGCTTGTTTTATCTATTAGTGAGCTGTCCGTTTTACCTAAAAACTTCATTGTAATATGCATATTATTCGGATTTATCCATTTTATCGAGGCATTATATTTTGAAAAATATTTTTGAATTCGAGACATCTCGAATATGATCTGTTCCGGCAATGGAACTGCAAAAAATGTTCTAATTGTTTTCATTTTTTATTAATTCCAATCTCAAAATATCTAAAGATCTTTGAGCGAAATATTGTTTGTTCAACTTTCTATCTTTATTAAAAATAATCTTTTTTGCATAAGTGTTTTTCATAGTAGAAATTCCTATCCAAACCAATCCAACTGGTTTTGTTTCTGTTCCACCGCTAGGGCCAGCAATTCCTGTAATAGCTAAAGCAATATCCGTTCCGGAAATTTTTTGCATTCCTTTCGCCATTTCCAAAACAGTTTCTTCACTAACTGCTCCGTATTTTTCCAATGTTGATGATTTTACTTTTAAATATTTTTCCTTTGCTGCGTTACTATACACTACAATTCCTTCTTTGAAATACTTTGAAGACCCTGGATTTTGTGTAATTCTGTGAGAAACCAATCCGCCCGTACAGGATTCTGCTACGGAAATTGTCAGATCATTTTCCATCAATTTTTTGGCTATAATTTCTGTAATATCTTCGTCCTTCAGCGAATAAACATAATTTCCCAACACATCCAATAACTTATTTTTAGATTGTAACAAATCAATATTGCCATCAATTATTTTTTGACCAATTCTGATTTTAACACCTTCAATAGAGGGATAATAAGCTAATTTCACCAATGGATACTTTTCAAATATAAACTCTATTTTACCAATCAATTCCGCTTCCGATATTCCAGTTGTGCTTATTGTAAACTCTTGATAGGCAACTTTGGTATCTTTTTGTAATCTCGGTAAAATATGACGCTCTATAATATTTTTCATTTCATGTGGAACGCCCGGCATCAAAAAATAATTTTGGTTCCTTTTTACAAAACACATACCTTTTGCACTTCCTTTTTGATTGTCTAATATTTCTGCATTGTCTGGATAATATGCCTGATCGTTTATTGTATTTGGAAAATCCCTATCACCCTTTCTAAAATAATCTTTTAATTCATTTAAAATATTTTGATGAAATACTAATTTCCCACCAAAGTATTTTGTAATTACCCTCTTTGTTATATCATCTTTCGTTGGACCTAACCCACCTGTTATAAAAATATAATTTGTATCATTTTGAATGTTATCTAAAACACGAACAATACTTTTTTCTTCATCTGCAATTGTATGATGAGCAATTGTTTTTACACCAATTTTTCTTAGTTCACCACTTATCCAATAAGAATTTGTATTTAATGTATGAGCCGCTAAGATCTCATCACCGATAGCGATAATTTCTGCTGTTTGTCCCAATTATTGTCCCTCTTATTATATAAAGAATAGAAAATATATTTTATGAATTAAGTAATTTATTGCAAGTGCAAATACACCCGCAATTAGATCATCCAACATAACACCCCAACCATTTTTGGCACTTTGGATTTCATCGATAATCCACGGTTTCCAAATATCGAATATTCTAAATAGAACAAACCCGATAATGATAACACTCAGCATTCTTGGTAAGGCAAAAACTGCTATACACATTCCCAGAACTTCATCGATCACAATGTATTGTGGATCTTCAATATTCAATTCTTTTTCTAAATATGCACTGCTGAACTTCCCAATTAATAGTAAAAGAATAATTAGAATAGCTTGCCACAAAATTGAAATATTGGGGAAAATAAAGATCAATACCGCTGCAAATATGCTCGCAAATGTACCGGGAGCTTTAGGAAAATAACCAACATATAAAAAGGTAGCAAAAAAACGACTAATTTCTAATTTAGATGTATTAATGAAAGTTTTTTGTTTTTTCATATCAGAACTTAATTATTTAATGTTTGATAAAAATATTCTATTTTTTTACCTAATCAATTTTCTTAAAAATAGATTTATTATCCAACAAATATAATATGCCTGTATATAAAGTAAAAATTGTTGTTATTAACATTAATATCCAATAAAAATTATTACTTTCCAAGAAATTAATTGTTGGATAGAGAAATTTCATAAAGGGTAATTGCAATAGCATTTTAAACGATACCACAACATAAATGAAAACAATTTGAAAAACAGTTTTTGCCTTTGCGATGTTTGCTGTAACTATACTATTCCCTCGCTTTATCATTATCATTCTAATTGCTGTAACAGTGGCATCTCGAAACACAACAATGATCACCATCCATAATGGAATAATATCTAAAAATATTAGAGCGATAAAAGATGAAATAATTAATATTTTATCAGCTAATGGATCTACAAATTTACCAAATTCGCTAACAGAACCATATTTTCGAGCGATATAGCCATCAACACCGTCTGAGACCGATGCAACAATAAATACAATTAATGCAAACAACATATAATATTGCCCATCCGATAATAAAAAGTATAGAAACAACGGAGTTAATAAAATTCTAAAAAGTGTGATCATATTTGGAATTAAATCTCTTTTCATTATTTATCTGTCCTTTTTATTTCTGTGCGATTTTCCAAAGCGCTAGCAATTGTTGCTTCATCGGTAAACTCAAGATCGCCACCAATTGGTATTCCTCTTGCCAAATTAGTAATTTTAATTGATCTGTTTTTCACGATTTTATTTAAGTAATAAATAGTTGTATCGCCTTCAATTGACGGGTTAATGGCAACAATTATTTCCTTAACATTATCTAATCGTTTTAATAATCCATCGAAATCCAAATCATCCGGCCCAATTCCATCCAAAGGCGAAATCAGTCCACCTAATACATGGTACTTGCCATTAAAAGACATTGATTTTTCCAAAGCTATGACATCCATGCTATCCTCAACAACACAAATAATACTATCATCTCTTTTGGGATCACTACATATTGAGCATTTTGTTTGTTCTGTCATGTAATTACATATCGGACAATGCTTGACTTTATCTTTTAGATCAATTATTGCTTTTGCAATTTCGATAACATTTTCGCGAGGAGTATCCATTAAATGAAAAGCAATGCGACGCGCACTTTTTCTGCCAATTCCCGGGAATTTTGAAAACAATTCACCTATTTTTTCAATTGAATTTGGAATATTACTCATTAATTTATAATCCCAATCCGGATAAACTATTCCCTAATCCGCCCTGAATATTGCCCATCTTTGAATTTGCAAGCTCTTCAGCATTTTGCATTGCTTGGTTGACGGCTGCTAAAATTAAATCTTCAACCATTTCTACATCTTCGGATAATATTTCCGGATTGATTTTTACATTTTTAATCTCTTTTTTACCATTGGCTTTCACAACAACCATTCCACCACCGGCCGAACCTTCCACAATTTCATTTGCTAATTCTTCCTGTGCTTGTTGCATTTGCTTTTGCATTTTCTGTGCTTGCTTCATTAATCCTTGCATTCCACCTTTTGGCATCATATTATTTTCTCCTTATATTTCTTCATTTTTCATGTATCTTATAATTTATGGTTTTTTTAATGGTTTTACAACAATAAAAAGACCTAATGCAGTTTCCCACAAGAACATGTTCCCTGCATCCAAAAAGGAGAAAGGAAAAGGGAAAATGGAGAACGGAACCCAGTGAAATATTCAGCAAGCTGAATTTCACGGGTCAGGAAACGGAGAACGGAAAAGAAAAAATGGAAGTGAATTGCCATATTTTGCCTCAACCTCAATCTCAACCTCAATCTCTACCCTTACCTTTACTTCTAAAATTGATTCCATCTCTATAAGACTTCGGAAGTTTTAAAATCTCAGGCACACTTTTTTAAAACGGCATCTCTATTTCACTTGGGTTGGTTACTA
Source organism: Fidelibacterota bacterium (assembly GCA_030600775.1). Classification (GTDB taxonomy): domain Bacteria; phylum Fidelibacterota; class Fidelibacteria; order Fidelibacterales; family Fidelibacteraceae; genus TCS52. The sequence continues at coordinate 6,234 of JAUVLI010000060.1, forward strand.
ATTATTCTCCAATCTTTTTTCCATCATCCAATGTGGAAGTCCAATTTCAACAAACTGTTCTCCAATTTTTTTGTAGCCCAAATTTAAATAAAATGGAACTGCCACTTCACGAGCATGCAATATAATTTTTTGTATTCCATTGCTTATCGCAAATTCTTCAGAATATTTTACTATATTCGTGCCAATTTGTTTACCTTGATAATTTTCATCAACTGCTACTTGTCGCATTTGAAATGTAACATTGTCAACTGGTGAAAATATTAGACAACCGATCAGATCTTGGCCATTAAAACATGCAATATGAATATCCAAATATTCTTTTTCCAATTGCTCAGATGAAAATTTTAAGCCCAAAGGTTTACGAAGAATTTTATCCCTGAGCTTAACTGTTTTTTTATAATCTTCAGAATTATAACTTACTTGTTTTATTGTAATTATTTTCATTAACTTCGAAAGCTCATTTTTTATTTGGTTACCTCTAATCGTTTCCTTTGTAATACGTAAAACATAATTGGAACAAAAAACAATGTTAAAAATGTAGAAGCAATTAATCCACCAATAATTGCTCTTGCCATTGGTGACCAAATTTCAGAACTTGAACCCAATTCAATAGCAAGAGGTAACATAGATAAAATAGTGGTTATTGCCGTCATTAATACTGGCCGTAAACGAGTTTTTGCTCCGATAACTATCGCTTCTTTTACTTCCATTTTATGTTTTTTGATCAATTGATTAATGTAATCTATCAGAACGATCCCATTATTTACAACAATTCCCACTAAAAGCATTCCTCCAATAAAGACCGTAACACTTAAATTTGTACCGGTGATAAAAAGAGCAACAACCACGCCAATTAAAGCAAGTGGAATAGTAAATAAAATAATAAAAGGGTCAAGTAACGATTCAAATTGAGATGCCATTACCATATAAACCAAAGCAATTGAAACAAGTATTGCTAATCCAAGATAGAAAAAAGATTCTTGCTGGTCTTGAGCTGTTCCGCCAATTTCAATATGAGCATCTTCCGGAAGTAATATGTTTTTTAATCCGGATTCTATATCAACCGTTATGCTCTGCAGATCTCTACCTGAATTGTTTGCAGAAACACTTACATAACGATTTTGATCTTCTCTTGATATTTGTACCGGACCTACCGTGGATTCGATTTGTGCAACACTATTTAAAGGAATTTGCTCACCTGTTGGTAAGGCAATAAAAATGTTCTTTAAATCCATTTTTGATTCCCTATATTTGTTGCCAAATCGTACTAATATATTACATTCATCTCCGCCTTCTCTAAATTGTGTTGCTATATCACCCTTAATTGATTTGCTAATGGTGTTTGAAATTTGAAAAACACTAAGACCTAATTGAGCTGCTTTAACTCGATCAATTTTAATATAATATTCAGGTTTTGGATCTGAAAAAGACAATTTGGTATCTACAATGCCAGGAATATTTTCCATCATTTTTTTAACTTGTCTGGCAATTTGTTTTCCCTTATCAAGATTATGTCCCAATATTTTTACTGTAACGGCTCCTTCCATACCGGTAGTCGGGCCACCTTGAGAAAAAGACATTTTTAAATTTGGTATCGTATCTAATCTATTTCTCAAATAATCTTCAATATCAAATTGAGACCTTTTGCGTTTATTTTTGTTAATTAATTTTATGTTCATACTTCCCTTGTTGGAAGCTCCTCCAAACATTGCAAAAAAACCCGTAGCACGACCAAAATCAATATAAGTATTTTTAACTTCCGGAATTGCAATTATTATACCTTCAACTTCTTTAAATATTTTATTAGTCGCCGACAATGAAGTCCCAATCGGTGTCTCAATATCCATTTGAATATTTGATTCATCTGTCTTTGGTAAAAATTCTCCCCCAATCCACTTTAAAGAAACCATTGAAATGATCAAAACTATTAATATACTACCAAGAATTATTTTCTTATGTTGCAACGACCAGCGAAGGCTTTTTGAATAAACAATTGATAATTTGTCTAACCATCCGCCTATCATATTATCAAATTTCCTACCGATCGTAGATGTGTGTCCTTCCTGTTTCTTGGATAAAAACCTAGATGATAATAATGGAATTAAAGTCAATGCTACCATTAGGGAAATAAAAAGTGAAACGACAATAGTTAAAGCCATATCCTTAAACAACGCTCCGGAAATTCCCGGCACAAAAAGTATTGGTACAAAAACCGATACGGTTGTTAAAGTTGAAGCTATAATAGCTGTTGAAACTTCAGAACTTCCCTTTTCAGAAGCAGTTCTAATATCTTCTGACAGATCATTTCTTCTGCGAAAAATATTTTCTAAAACAACAATAGAATTATCCACTAATAAACCTATGGCAAGTGCTAATCCTGCCATAGATACAATATTTAATGTCACTCCTATTTGACTCATTATAAAAAATGTAAAAATAATTGAAATAGGAATTGAAATTGCTACAATAATAGAACTGTTTAAATGTCGCAAGAAAAAGAAAAGCACAAAAAATGACATAACAAAAGCTAATATAGCAGTAACAGAAAGATTGCTTACAGAATTGTTAATAAATTCCGATTGATCAAAAATTGTATTGAATTCAATATCGTATCCCAATTGACCTTTTAATTTAGGTAGATAATTGTTTATATTTTCACACGCATTTACAGTGTTCGCATCTGACCTTTTATAAGCAATTAATACAATTGCATTTTCCCCATTATTGCGTACTATTTTTGTTTCTTCCTTAAACCCATCATATACTTTTGCAATATGCTTTAAATATATTGGTTCGCCATATTGTGAATAACTTACAACAGTATTTTTAATCTCTTCAATTGATTCATATTTTGCATTTGTTACAACAGAAAATTCTTTCTCGTTTTCTTCTAATATACCACCGGGCATATCTAAATTTGCAAATCTTAATGCGTTACTTACATCGTTTATTGAGATGTGATTTGCTGCTAATTGGAATGGATCTATCTCAACTTGTATTTCTCTTTCCAATCCACCATTGACCATAACACTTGCGACTCCTTCTAATCGCTCTAAGCGTGGTTTGATCTGCTCTTTAACAACTTTCCTCAATTCTATATCACCTAATTCTTTAGACGATACATTAAATATTAAAATCGGCTGCATCGAAGGATCAAATGCAAAAGACATTGGTTCGCTTGCTTCATTTGGTAAATAATCTTTTACAAGATCAATTTTTTTTCTTACATCCATTTCAGCTTTATCCATATCTGTGCCCCAATCAAAATTGATGAAAATAATTGAAGTACCGGTACTCGAGTTAGATTTTACTTCCTTTACACCCTCAACTGATATTACTGTTTCTTCAAGTGGACGAGTAACTAAATTTTCAATGTTTTTGGGGGCAACCCCTCCATAATTGGTGATAACACCTATCATTGGAAATTCAAGTTTGGGATAAAGATCTACATCCAATTGCGAAAACCCAAACAGCCCAAAACCTATTACCATTATGTATATCATTGTAAAAGTAACGGCTCGTTTAATACTTAATTTAGATAAATTCATAGAATACCTTTATTATAAATTATTTATATTCATTTTATTTTATGACTTTCACCATTGAAGAATCTGCAATATTAGAAAGTCCTTTTGTAATTATTGATTCATTCCCTGTTAATTCTGAAAATATTTCATATTTATATTTCGATTTAAGTCCAATATCAACTTCTTTTTTAATTGCAATATTATCCTTTACAATAAATATGAAATATTTTGTTTCTACTTTCTTATCTCTTAAATTATCACTATTCATAACAGCTATCGTTTTTTCAAGTATATAATTTTTATTCAAAACAAAACAATTATCTTTTGAATTCGTAATAATATTTACTTTTGAAAACATTCCGGGTTTTAATTTTAAATCAGAATTATTAACAACAATTATTACCTTTACAGTTCTCGTTTTGGGATCAATAACAGGCGATATCCTTTTAACTTTTCCATAAAAAACCGTATCTTGAAAAGCACCCACATTTATTCTTGCTTTCATTCCTGTTTTCACTTTTGAAATATCCTCTTCTGAAATTTCAGTAATGACTTTTACCACATCCATTTGTGAAATTGTCAATAATGGTCGCTGAGGAGTTGCCATATCGCCATCATCAAAATCCCTATTTGAAACATAACCACTAATTGGAGCGATGATCAAAGCATCATTTAACATTTTTGTTACAGTATTAAGAGCTGCTTTTGCTTGATTAACCCCATTTTCACTCATATCTTTTTGTGTTTTTATTTGATCATATTGACTCTTACTTATAGCATTTTCTTCATACAAAGTTTTAGTTCTATTATATTCTTGCATTGTATTTTTATATTGCGATTGCGCACTTTGTAATCCGGCTTTCGCTTGATTTACAGAATACTTTAATTGTTCATCATTTATCTGAACAATTTTTTGTCCTTTTTTTACATAATTACCATCATTAACAAAATATTGTTCAATCCTTTCGGGAGTTTTGGAAAATATTGGAATTGAATATTTTGCCTCAATATTTCCAAAATAACTTATTGCTTCCTCTATTAAGCCTTTTGTAATTGGAGTTACCGAAATAGGAATAATTTTAAGTTCCCCCTCTTTTTT
>JAUVLI010000151.1 GCA_030600775.1 Fidelibacterota bacterium
CGATGTAAGCAGGAATTTTAAACGATTCCAATCTGCTTTTACAGTATTTTCTAATCCTTTTTTTTAAGGAATTAACCGGTTCATTATTTTCAAGATTGATGCTGGTTGCAACGATATTCCCCATAATTGAATTGTCTTTTGCAAATACTGATACATCATTAATATTAGCCATTTCTAATAAAACAGATTCTACTTCGGCTGGATACACTTTTTGCCCGCCAACATTAATAATATCTGTTGTTCTTCCAAGAATCTTTATCCATTCTCCGTCAACTTCAACTTTGTCTTGAGTATTAAACCAGCCATCTCTATCAAACGGAGAAGGTCTATTTAGATAGCCCAACATAGCAGTTTTTGTTTTAATATATAATATGTCATTAACTACTTTTGTTTCATAATCTTCGCCGCCTACTTTAACCCACAAAGAATCATTAGAACGGGATTTTGATCTAAGAATACCTAATTCAGACAAACCATATGTCTGCTTTAGTTTTATATTAGGAAATAATTTATTAAAAGCTTTTAGAGTTTGCTCAGGCATATTTTCCGTACCATAAGTAACTAACTTCAGTGATGAAATATCATATTTTTCATAAGCCCTGCTCATCAAAATCATATTTATAAAAGTTGGTGATGTTGGAAGTAATTCAACTTTGTACTTTTCAATCATTTTGCATACATTTTCAGGACTTCTATTTTCTACTGAAATGATTGTGCCTGCATTTGACAAAATATAGAATAAGGTGTTCACTCCTCCAATATGATCAAATAATAAGAAAGTAATAGTTTTTAATAATTTCGTTTGAACTTTAAATTTTTCTAACAATGGAACAAAATCATGAACAGCGGCTTTACTTTTCCCAGTTGTGCCTGATGAAAACAATATCAAACCAGGATGGTTTTCCTTTTTCAGATCTATTAAAATTGAATGTTTAGATTTTCTTTTCTTGTCGGTTATTTTAGGATTATCTTCTTTTATCTCAATAATTTTTTCAACTTCGGCTGTATCATAAAACTCATCTAATGTCTTAACTGCATAACTTATTGGTACTACAATATTACAATTTTCTATTAAAGCTATTAGATAAGCAATTGAATAAGGATTAAAATCAGAGCGGATTGCGGTAACTTCACCAAATTTAATATTATTTTTAATTAAATTGTTTTTTGCATCAGTTATTTTATTGGACAACCATTTGTAGGTAAATTCTTTACCTTTCCAAATAATAGCATTTTTTTCTTTGTTATCTTCAAATACCTTAAATAAAAAATCCAAAAACATCAAAAGACTCCTCCAATATATAATATTTGTCCGGAAATCATTTTTGAGTTATCAGATAAATAGAAATCTATTATATTAGAAACATCTTTAAATGTTCCAAATTTAGCTATTGCTTGCCGTGATAAAAGTTTATTTAGTTTTTCTTCACCAACATTTTTTATAAGATCTGTCTTTATTGGAGAAGGACCAAGCGCATTTACAGTAATTCCATAATTGCCAAATTCTTTTGCCAGAATCATGGTTAATTTTTCTACTGCTGATTTCGAAGCAGCGTATATTGCTTCACCGTCAAGATTGAGAGGAACAGCAACAGTGGTAAAATTAACAATTCTACCGAATTTCTTTCTCGACATAACTTTGGCTACTTCACGACAAAAAACAAAAGTTCCAAACACATTTGTTTTAAATACTTTTTCCACAACAGAAAGGGGTGTTAATAAACTATGATTCATTGATGCAATACCGGCATTATTTATAAGATAGTCAATTTTGCCATATTTTTTTGAGATTGCAGAAATCATTTTCTTCACAGCTTTTTCATCAGCAACATCCAAGCAAAAATGTTCATAATTTTCGTGTTTTAAATCAGATTCAGATCTCGAACAACCAATTACAATAAAATCTTTAGCAAGATAATATTCAGATAAGTATCTTCCAATACCTTTCCTTGTTCCTGTTATTACCATTACTTTTTTATTCATCGATTGCCTCATTTGCTGTTACTTGTTCTTCAATAAATTCCGCTAAAGTTGAAATCGTTCTAAAAGGGCTATTACGACGAGACATTGCCTTTTCAGATGTAAGCGAGATTTCGTAACCTTCATCTAAAAATCTTGATTCTATATCAATTATAACATTTACCAAACCCATGGAATCAAGGACAGATTCTTTGCCAAACAAAACAGTATCTTCATTCGCTTTCTCATTAAAATCTTGAGACTCAAAATATTCGTTTGTTGTTTCAATTAGTATTTTTTTTGTTTCCGATGTTTCCACGTTTAACCTCTTTTAAAATTATGTATATAATTGTATATATCTTCAATGGTTAAAAGTTTTTCAAATTCTTGTCTTGGTATAACAATATCATATTCTTCATTAATCATAGCTCCACAGGATAAAGCTGCTAAAGAATCCCATTCCACGTAATCACGGAATTTGTCTTTAAATTGTACCGTATTATCTTCTCTGTCTAAAATATCTACCATTAAATTAATAAATTTATCCTTCATTTTATCTTCCCTATTAATCTAATCTATTACACCTAATTCCATATCTGGATAAATACCTATAAAACTCTTCACCTATACGGGATGTCCCTATTCTTTCTTTTCTTGGAATTGAGATTATCATATTTATATTGTTATTTTTATAAATCTCGCCTATATCTCTCTCATCATTTAACACAATAACATTATCATTAACTAACTTTGAGATCTCTGAATAATTATCTAAAAATATCAACTGGTGCTTTGGGTGCTTTTTCTGTTTTTCACAAATAATAGAAAAATCATTTCCTGACCCAGTGGCATTAACCTTGTAATTATTATATTCAACATACTTCTTAAATTCTAAGAGAATGTTTTTTATAATTCTATTTTTCTCTTGATTTGAAACAGGTAAAGGGAATTTTTTCACAACAATTTTTGCTGGATTACCTGCCGCAATGCAATTTGAAGGAATATTTCTTGTTATGTGGGAGCTAGCTCCAATAACTACATTATCACCTATGGTTACCCCAGGTAATATAAAAACATTCCAAGGTATCCAAACATTGTTACCGATAGTAATGGGTGCAAACGTTACTGGATAACCTTCAAGCTCAGAAAGATATGAGCCATGAGTAAAAACTTGGCAACATCCACCGACACCACAGTCATCACCAAAAACAATTGGTTTTGTTGGATTTAAAAAAGAGAATTGC
>JAUVLI010000140.1 GCA_030600775.1 Fidelibacterota bacterium
AAAAATATCAAAATATTTATTAAATTGTAAATCTAATATTGCTAGAATATCTTCTTTTTCTAATACTTTATTTCCAATAAATGAAAGCTTGTTTAATAAATATTTTTCTCCTTCTCTAATTGTATAATTAATATTAAGTTGATTATTTGAATCAATAAACAAAGAATCCATTACACTGCAATTTATATAACCTTTTGAAATATATAAATACTTGATTTTCTCTTTCTCTAATTTAATTATTCGTACATTGAATCCATCTTTATATTTTTTAGTATCATTAATTCTAACATTTAAAATTTTATTAATCTTTTTAGCACTTATATTATCATTACCAATGTAATTGATCTTTACAATTTTATCATCTATTTTGTTTACATTTATTGTAGCAAATAGATGAGTAGACATTAAGATAATTGCAAAAACTATGAATATCTCAAACTTATTTATGTATTTTAATAATTTCATTGTAAAATAAAGTATTTAATATTGAAATCTTAACCTAATTGATCCAGACGCACTTTTTTCATCTGCTGTTCCCACGATCGATAGGTTTTTGTTTATTCTATATTCTAATTCCAAGGACTTTAATGTTTCATCATTTAGCGGTGCGCTCTCAATAGTAAAATAAATATTTTTTCCCAAACGACTACCAATTTTTATTGAAGTACTATCAATATCGGTTAAACTTGTTCCGGTTCTTAAATCAATTTTTTGTATAACATCCAAACCATTTGCCTGCTGTTCAATTCCGGCTTCTACAAAATTTGTTAATAAATTTCCCGATATTTCCTGAACGGACCCAGATATATTACCAATTGTCAATATTTGAATTAATTCTGATTGTGTATGCATATTATTTTCATCGTATAGTTCTATCTCAGGGCTCTTCACATCACCAGTTAACGTTGCAATTATTTTGTTATTATCATCTATTTCTTTAATAGCACGAAAATTTAAAGAATGATTTCCATCAATTGGATCAAATATTATTTTTCCATATTCAACATCAAATGTAACATTGTAATAATGGAAGGAACCATCCACAACGCTTAATTCACCACCTATCGTTTTATTTCCATTTATATCCCTTTTCAATATTACTTCTCCATCTAATTCTACATCAACAAAATTGTTCTTCAAATAAACATTTTGAATTGGCACATTAATTTCATATTCAAATTTGATTTTTTTATTCTTTTTTTCTTCTGATATCAACTTTGTTTTGCTACCAAATGGTATTCTTAAAACTCCTTCATTAGTTTGGAAAACACCGTCAACAGTAACCGTATCTTTGCCATTAACATTTAATTCCATATCACCGGTTATATCTATTTCATCCGAAAGTGTCAAAATATTTACATCTTTTCCTTTTATATTTAAATCATATTTCGGTCTGAAAAATTTCCCCATATCCATTTTTCCATTAATATCAATATTAGAACTATCTACATTATATTCATCTTTTTCTACTCCAAGCATACTCATTATGGAACTAAGTGATTTAAATAATGCTCCCTCTAAATCTACTTCCATAATATTATTTTTTAGAATAAAACTACCATTGATGTTCTTTATGTCATTTTTTAATTTTGCAACAGTCATATCAGCATTTTTTATTATTACTTTACCATTACGTATCGGATTATTCAAAGTTCCATTTATAGTTAAAGTAGTAAATATATCCCCATTCACTTCTTCAATATTCTTTATGGACGGAGTTAAAAAAACTAAGTTCTTATCTTTTGATGATGTTGTAAAATATATTGAATCATTTTTATCTAAAATATTATTATTTTTATTGAAAGATAAATCCATAGGAAAATATCCATACCCTTTATATTCACCATTTTTAGAGATAAAATTTATATCATTAAGAGATAATTTTTTATCTGAATATTGAATCTTTCCTTTTGCTGATTCAAAATTAATTTTATTTATAAAAGGATTTATTATTTTAATAGGAAAATTAATTTTGGGATCACTATATGAACCACTTGCAGTTAATACACCTGTCATTTTTCCACCAATTATAAACTTTTTTAGAAATAATTGGTGATATTTCATTAAATCTACATTATTAAATATAATATTTAAATATGCTGATTGCGAATCATAGAAATCATATATTCTATCATTGATATTTAGATAAAATGGTAGCTCACCAAATACAGATATTGTTTTGTTACCATTATCTTCTAATTGAAAATTATTCACAAATAAAGTAGAATCACTGTAATTAATATTACCAATTATTCTATCGTAATCAATTTTATTGATCTTTCCATTTTCTGCATTTATAATTGTTGTTATCTGTGGAGCATTTAAATTACCTTCTATATTTACTGTTCCATTTAATTCTCCTGATATTGGTATATTTATTCTACTTTTTTTAAAAATCTTTCCAACACTGATATTTTTAAATTCTATTTTAGATTGAATTTCTTTATTATGCATTAAATTCAATTCACCGTAAAGATCACCTTTATTTATATCAAATACAAATGGCGTTATTTTTAATGCACCATCGATAAAACTTATTTTAAATGGATTTTGTAGTTTTATTTCATTTCCTGAATGTTCAACATAAATATTTGTGATATTAAAATCGGAATAATTATTTAACTTACCCGACAATTCCATATAACCCTTATCACCACGTAATTCTATAAAGTTAAAATTTATTGTATCCTTTGATAATTCAATTAAAGATTCAGCTGACTTAATTTTAACTTTACCTTTTATAATATTAGAAATATTTAAATATGCCTCTCCACTTCTTTGATCGACAACATCTTTTAGATTAAATGTACAATTAATACTCCCCAAACCGTAATCTTTATAATTTATATCATCTGAGTAAATTCTTCCCACAATATTTGGACTTTTTAAATTACCAGAAATATGACTTCTGTGAATAATATTTTTTGCAGATAAATCATACTTATTGAGATAGGGTAAATTTTTCAAAGAATTTAAATGCACTTCCGTAAATAAATTTATCATTTTTTCTTTTTTAATATCACCATGTACTTCAGCAATTCCATCTTCAAATATTATTTTATTAGTATCTAATAATTTGATTTCATCTCTCTTAATGCTTATTCTCCCATACATACGAGGGATATTTCCATTCATCATATTATCACAACTAATATTATAATCGACAAAATTATTTTCTTTTAAATTCCCAATTATGCCCATTTTACCTGAAATATTCAATGAGTCCGATGGAATTCCAAAAAAAGTTGGATGACTATTTTTAAAATTAACTTTCAAATCATAATTATTATTAAAATTATAATCTCCAGACAAGTTTATATTTATCAATGAATTTATAAAAGTTAAGGAATATATATTGATTTTTTTATTCGCATATCTTACTTCTGTTTCAAAATTGTCAATAATCTTTCCTCGAAAAATACCTGTTATTTTCATTAAGGCATTTATTTTCTCTGTGTTACCCGATAAATTGGCAATAATATTAATAATATCATTTTTAAAAAATAGTGAATCAGATCCTTTATACAACGAATCCGGTTTTAATCTATCTATAACTAATGCAATTTTGAATTGATTCGGATATTCCATTTTTATCTTTCCGTCAGATTCAATATTTAGATCATTATCTTCATATAGCAGATCTTTGAATTTTATGATTCCATTTCTAATTAATAATTTTGCACTTAATTTCTCAATGCTTTTATTAACATTATTCTGGAAAAATGATAAATCATTTAGATTAATTGCAACTGATTTTTTATTACTAAACAGAGAAATATTTCCTGAAAATTCTTCAAATTTAACTGAATCTTTTTTGTTTGTAATAATATTTATTTGAGCATTATCAATTATTATTTTTTCAAAATTAATTTTTGAAGCTCCAGATCAATACTAAGTTCAATATCCAGTCCCTTCGGGTTTCGTGTTAAATACCGTTGTTTTAAAAATGGTAGCAAACCGATTAAT
>JAUVLI010000119.1 GCA_030600775.1 Fidelibacterota bacterium
ATATCAGAGGGACAATGCGACGGCTGCATAGAAGCGACAACATTTAACTCTTTGAGGCGTTTTATATCTTTTTTGCGAATCTGCTGTAAATGTTCAATACGGTGTCTTGCTCCAAAATGCATCCCTGGAAGTTGTTCTATAGCATCTAAAACATTTGAAACAGCTTTATCACCGATAGCATGGGTCGCACAAGGAAATCCGAGTTTGACTGCTTGTTTCATTTTTTTTGTCATCGATTTGAGTTTGCCGGTTTGTAAGGAGATTCTATAAATTCTCATATTTTCCGCACCCCAGCTATGGTTTGGTTTAAAGTGTCCGGAAAAATAGATAAATTTATTATCAGGAGAAAATTTTAAGAATCCAACTGGTCCTTTTTTCTTTTTCAATTTCTCTGTTTTGCGTTTTTCTAGATCGTAGATGAAAATCTCATTTTCTTCCATGTGTCTATCCGGTTCACTGTGAGCATTATAAGTATATGCAATTTTGTTACTGTCATCTGACCAAGTAAAATTGGAAATATCTTCTTTTACATCGGTGATCTTTTGTAATTTATTATTTTTCCCTTTGATAATATAAAGTTGTGTATTTTTGGAATCGTTAAAACCTTCTCCGTCCATTCTATAATAAAGACGATCAATATCTCTAACAACTGGTGTTTTTTGTTTATTTTTTTTATCAAATCTGATTTCTTTCCCGAAATTGTGAAGCAATAATCCAACATATTCACCGTTAGGAGAAAATGCCATTTTTTTCACTTCCCCTCTTTTCAAAACAACGATCTCTTTCTCTTTTTTATACCTTAAACTTGTTGAAATTATTCTTGTAATGTTGTCTTTTTTACGAATAAATAATATTTGTTTTTTAGTCGGATGCCAGCATGGAGATGAATCAATTTGATTACCTTTGGTTAATGGTTTTTCTTTTTTGTTAGAAATTTCTACAGAACGAATATTTGAATAATATTTATTGTCGCCCTTATGGATCCATTTTTTAACATAAAGTAATTGTTTCCCATCAGGTGAAATTTGTGGATCTGACGGGAAATACAAATTATAAATATCATCTGCTTTAACAAATTGCTTTTTCATTTTTCCTCCATATTTTACTTAAGTATAATTTATGAAATAATTTTTATATTTTAAATGTTTTTCTTAAATTATTATAGTAAATCAATTATATAAAAATCTGAAAATTTAAACATATCAAATCGAAATGAAAATTGATTAAATTAGAGGTAGCTATGAAAACAAAAATATTTTGGATCTTTGGAACACTTAAGAGTTTATCATCGGGAACAATAAATAGTGTTTATTTTTAAATGATAGTATCGCGTAGGGGAATTGAACCCCTGTTGCAGGAATGAAAATCCTGAGTCCTAACCACTAGACGAACACGACTTCAAAAAGCTTATAAATATAATGAAAAAAAATATTTATTACAAACATTTTTTATAAATAATTTGGAATTAAAAAATAAAATATCAAAAAAGATATTAATTCTGATAAAAATATATTAAATTAATATATAAGATAAAATTAAAGTATTGATAATAAAAAATCATTGAAAATATTATGAGCAAACAAGATAGAAGCTGGACAGAGATCAATCTTTCAAATTTTGAATTTAATTTGTCACAGTTAAATAAAAATATTCCACAAAATGTAAAATTTATGCAGATAGTAAAAGCCGATGCTTATGGTCACGGTTCGGTTGAAATTGCTGAAAAGGCGATTAAATGTGGAGCTTCGTTTCTTGGTGTTGCAAATGCTGAAGAAGGAAAATTGTTGAGATATAATAATATTAATATTCCGATATTGATATTGTCACCATCTTTTGAAAATGAATTAGAGGCGATAGTTACAAATAATTTAACACCAACAGTTTCTACAATTCAATTAGCGAAAAAATTAAATAAATTTTCTGAAAAGAAAAATATTATTACGAAGGTTCATGTCAATTTTGACACGGGAATGGGAAGAAGTGGATTCAATATTGAAAAGGCAAAAGCAAAATATGAAAAAATTCTAGAATTAAAACATTTACAAATTGAAGGAATATTTTCTCATTTTTCAGCAAGTGAAAATGATTATGAATTTACCAAAATGCAATCCGAAAAATTTGAAAAGATCCTTAATAAGATTGAAAAACCCCCAAAGTATATTCATATTTCAAACAGTAGTGGAGTTGTTAATTTTCAAAATAAATATTCAAATTTAGTAAGAATTGGTTTATTATCTTATGGTGTATATTCTGACGAATCAATAAAAGCAAAAATAAAATTGAAACCGGTGATGACTTTTAAGTCAAAAATAAGTCAAATCAAAACAGCTGAAGTTGGCGAATCAATTGGCTATAACAGAACTTTTATTGCAAAAAGAAAGATCAAGTATGCAATTTTGCCGATAGGATACGCCGATGGTTATGATTATTTATTGTCAAATAAGGGTAAAGTTTTGATCAATGGAAAAATTTGTGATGTTATCGGAAAAGTGAGTATGGATATGATCGCTATTGACATTTCGAAATTAGAAAATATCAAAATTGGCGGGATCGTTACTTTATTCGGTGGTGAAAATGATAAAATGAGAGTTGAAAATATTGCATCTCTTTACCGTGGATCGAGTTATGAATTGCTGTGTCAGATAGGAAGAAGAGCTAAAAGATATTATTATGATAATGGAAAAAATATTGCCATTTCACCTTTGATGCGCCGTGAATTTGTATCAAGTGATTATCCCGGAAATAAGATAAATGAGATAATTAAAAAATCGATCGAACAAAGATTTCCACAAACAGAAATTTCAAAAATGATATATTCAAATATTTTAAAAAATTATTTAAATGAAATTGATCAAAATGTTTATTATAGAAAAAATTTTGTTCATAAGATTAAATTTGAAAAATCCCAACAACAAAAATTTTCGGATTATTATAAAGTTCATACTTATTTGACATTTGAAAAAATATTAGAGAATGATTATTTTTATATTGCCTGTGCGAAAAACGAGGAATTATTACAAAAATATTTTAACAGAACCGATGTTGAATATCGCTGGTTATTGGATAGTAATTTTGATTTACAGAAAGATATTTTTTCAATAAATAATGTGAAAATAAATGATATGTCTTTAAAATATAAGCAATCAATAAGTGATAATTGTATTGAATTAAAATGTTCACATTCACAATTGAATAAATTGATCGGACAGGAAGTGAAATTTTCAATTGAGACAATTACCTATTATCCAAAATCGTATCATCAATTATCAATTTATATTACAGGATTTACGCAAGGAGCTTCTATACAATTTGAATATGATGATTTGTTTAAAAAAGTAACAAGTGTCCCAATGTTTTATGACAAAAATAAAAATGTAAAAATAATTAAAGAGAAAAATTCAATAAACGTTTCATTACAAAAAGACCAATGGATACTTCCAAATAGTGCTGTGGTTTTTGTATATTGAAAAAATATTAGAGAAAAGTAAAAAATGAAAATAATGGAGTAATTATGCCTAATGCAGAAGGTTTAAAATTAACGATAAAAGGGAAAGAAAATATTCAGCCGAATTTACTTGAAACGATTAAATATACAGGAAAGAAACAATTAATTACGATTGATTATCCGGAATTCAGTGCAGTTTGTCCATTTAGTGGATTGCCCGATATTGGGAAATTAATTATTGAATATATTCCGGCAGAGAATATTATCGAATTGAAATCATTAAAATATTATTTAACTTCATTTCGCGAAGTAGGAATTTATCAAGAAAATGCAACAGATCAAATTCATACCGATCTGAAGAAAATACTAAAACCGCACTCAATAAAGATAACTACAATTTATAATGTGCGAGGCGGAATGGAAACAACTTGTGTCATGGGGAAATTAAATGACGGGGTGAAGAAATGACTCTGAGACTTGGTGAAAAGGTGATGGCGTAGAATTCGAATTTAGATTACAATTCCAGGAATGATTTTTACAAAGTTATCAAAAATGAAAATAGTTAAAAATTTTTTAAGACAAAATAATTTTAAAAAGATTATAATTTTTATTTTTTTATTTTCGTTTATCATGTGTTCTAAAAAAGATGGGCTTCATGAGTTTAGTGGACAGACGATGGGAACGGGTTACAATATAACTATTTATAAGCCGAATTTATCAGAAGATGAATTATCTTTTGTCAAAGAAAAAGTAAAATTGACATTAATAAAAGTAAATAAAAAAATGAATCCGTTTGATCCACAAAGTGAAATTTCAAAATTTAATGATCATCATTTTTTAACACCATTTCCAATATCTGATGAATTTTATGATTTGATCATAACTGCTAAAGAAATTTATCAAATTTCAAATGGTGCGTTTGATCCAACAATTGCCCCATTGGTAAATTATTATGGATTTGGAACAACAGGTGATGAACCAAAAACAATTTCAAAAACAAAAATTGATTCATTGGAAAAAATTATTGGATTTGATAAAATTACCATTGAAAAACAAAAGTTAATAAAGTCGAATTCCAATATAAAATTAGATCTATCGGCAATTGCTAAAGGTTATGGAGTTGATAAATTAGCACAAATATTGATAAGCAGTGGCTATAAAAATTTTATAATTGAAATAGGTGGCGAAGTATATTTACATGGATCAAATAACAATAAAAAATGGAAATTGGGAATAGATGTGCCGGAAACAAATAATATGTCAGGAGAAAAGTTGCAATCGATTTTGGAATTAACAAATAAAGGCGTAGCTACTTCTGGTGATTATAGAAATTTTTATATAAAGAATGATAAAAGAATTTCTCATTTGATCGATCCGAGAACGGGAAATCCAATTTCACATGATCTCGCCAGTGTAACTATCGTGGCAGAAAATTGTACCTATGCAGATGCAATTGCAACTGCCTCAATAGTTTTGGGTAAAAAAGATGGAATCAAATTTGTTGAAACCATCCCAAATGTAGAAGGATATTTTATTTTTAGAAATGGGGAAGAATTTTCAGTGAAGGCGACTTCTGGATTTGGGAAATAATATATTAAATTAGCAACGAACAATAACTAACAATAAAAAATTATATAGCAATGAATTCCAGTGAAATATGTTTCGCTTTTACAAGGTGTGCAAAGGTCACAAAGAAGCGCAAAAAATGCAAAGGATTAATGAGTAAATATATGTAATTTCTTTGCGGATTGAAGTTTTTGCGAGAGGTATCGTCCTCAATTCCCAACTTGTTTTCAGCCAAATATTTTTAAATAGAAATACTTAATAATACTAACTTTCCATCTATCTTTGGATTTGCAATTTTTATTTCTTTTTTTAATATTTAATATTTCATAAACTTTTGAGTGAATTAGCTGTCGCCATTGGAAATAATTTGGATATTTATATGAACGATTTGGATTAACTGCATTGGTCAGTAAAATAACAAACAGATCATTAGTTGGATCTATCCATAATGAAGTTCCTGTAAATCCGGTGTGCCCAAAACTTTCTGTGCTTACATATAATCCGCCGGAACATTCTCCATCCGGACTACCCCAACCGAGACAACGAGAATTATCTTCAATTATTCCTGCTTTTTTTGTAAATAATTCAATTGTCTCTTTATCAAAAATTTTCGTTTTGTTCAATATTCCATT
>JAUVLI010000012.1 GCA_030600775.1 Fidelibacterota bacterium
ACAATTTCAGTTACCGAGAGAAGGGAGTGATGAATAAAAAAAGTTTAGATTATTTTAATCTAAACCACTTTGCCTAATTGGGATGAATTTCAAAGGTTTCGCTAAATTCTTGTTTCTTCACTTTTTTTATTTCGGTAAGTGCGCCAGAAGCACGCAGTTTTTGAATTATTTTATTTTCAAGCGATTTAATTTCCTTTTCACTTGAATCAATTTCATCGTATCTGATAATTCCTATTTCTGTTATTGATTGCCAAATAAAATGGCAATAACCTAATCCTTTCATAAGGTTTTCAGGTTCTTGAGATTGAGATTCAAATACCATTCTTGCAATCTCAAGCGATATCTTTGCTTCTAATATCGTTGTTTCTCTAAGCCTGTCCTCATTATAAAGGATGGCATTTCTAAGCAACTTCTCAAGCCTTTTTTATTTATCCATTTATTTTTATCCTCCTTTAAACTTTATTCTGAAAGTAGCATAAATAAAAAATATGTCAATTAAAATTCAAAAAAACATTTCATTATTAAAATACACCTCATTCAAAATCGGCGGAGCGGCGAGGTATTTTTGCGAGGTGGAAAGTGTCAGTGAAATAAAAGAAGCGTTAGAATTTGCAAATAGAGCTGTAAAATTACCAGAAAATAAAGGCGATGCCTATAAATCAAGAGGGGATGTTTATTACGCAATTGCCGAAGATTGTTTTTCCAAAAAAGATAAAATGAGTTTTAGTGATAAATTGATTTTTCATATGGCTTATGAAGATTATCAGAACGCTTTGGCAAATGGAAATAGTATGGTTAAATCCAAATTACAAAATATGAAAAAAAATGAAATGATAATTAGTAGTAAAAGTGATTATTTCTTAGCACCAAAAACAAGTAAAATATCTTCAAATGAATTTAAACCCGTAGGAGATTGTTATTCTTGGATCAAAAGAACAGTAAAAGTAAAATAATATTTTTGGGAGCTGACCATGCCGGATATGATGCTAAAAATTTTGCTTTAGATCATATTAAAGGTTTGGGTATAGATGCAATTGATTTAGGGACATTTTCTAAGGAGAGTATTGATTACCCTGAAATTGCATTTAAAGTCGCTCGTAAAGTTGCTAAGAGCAATGATCATTACGGGATTTTATTTTGCGGAACAGGAATCGGTATGAGTATTTGTGCTAATAAAGTAAAAAATATACGTGCTGCACTATGTACAACTGAAATTCATGTTGAAATGGCAAGGAAACATAATAATGCAAATATTTTAGCTATTGGTGGTAGAATTTCTTCAAGAGAGATGATTAAAAAAATGATAGACAAATGGTTTGCTACCGAATTCGAAGGTGGTAGACATCAAAGAAGAATAAATAAGATCAAAAAATATTCGGAGTGTTAAAATGTATGAATCTTTAAAAAAACAGGATCCTGAATTATTTAAAACTATCAAAAATGAGTTGCTAAGACAAAACGAAACACTTGAAATGATTGCTTCTGAAAATTTTGTTAGTCAAGCAGTATTGGAAGCAGATGCTAATATTATGACCAATAAATATGCAGAAGGATATCCCGGTAAAAGATACTATGGCGGGTGTGTTAATGTTGATGACGCCGAAAATATTGCAAGAGATAGAGCAAAGAAATTGTTTGGGGCAGAATATGCAAATGTACAACCACATTCAGGAAGTCAGGCTAATATGGCTGTATATTTTAATTATTTGAATACGGGAGATACAGTTTTAGGAATGAATTTATCTCATGGCGGACATTTAACTCATGGTAGTCCGGTAAATTTTTCAGGAAAATTATATAATATTGTTAGTTATGGTGTTTCAAAAGAGACCGGATATATTGATTATGATGATGTGAGAAAGAAAGCAAAAGAATTCAAACCTAAAATGATAATTGCAGGGGCAAGTGCATATCCTCGTTTTTATGATTTTGAAAAATTTAGGGAAATTGCTGACGAAATTGGAGCATTTTTGATGGCAGATGTAGCTCATCCTGCCGGATTGATCGCAGCCAAACTTCATCCTGATCCAATTCCATATTGTGATGTTGTAACTACAACGACCCACAAAACGCTCAGAGGTCCGCGCGGTGGAATGATCTTAATTGGAAAAGACAAGGAAAATCCATTTGGAAAAGTAGCTCGAAAAAGCGGTAGAGTGAAAATGATATCTGAATTGATGGATTCTACTGTTATGCCGGGAATTCAAGGTGGTCCTTTGATGCATATTATTGCAGCAAAAGCCGTAGCTTTTGGGGAAGCACTGCAACCGGAATTTAAAGAATACAGTAAACAAATTATTAAAAATACTCAGACATTGGTTCAAGAATTGTTGTCTTATGATTTTAATTTAGTTTCAAATGGTAGCGATAATCATTTAATATTAATTGATTTGCGTAACAAAGAAATATCCGGTAAGAAAGCTGAAAAAGCATTAGAAAAAGCTGGTATTACGGTTAATAAGAATATGGTTCCATTTGATGATAAAAGTCCATTTATTACAAGTGGAATAAGAGTTGGCACACCGGCATTAACTACACGCGGTTTTAAAGAAGATGAGATGAAAACGATTGCAGGATTTATTAATAAAATTGTTTCAGATCCTAAAAATGATAAAAATATTTCACAGATAAAGAATGAGATAAAAGAAATCTCCAAAAGATTTCCATTATATAAAAATCAATTAGAGGAAATATAATTGAATTGTCCACATTGTGGCCATCCGGAAAATAAGGTAATTGATTCGAGACACATTATTGCAGATAATGGAATTCGTCGTCGGAGAGAATGTATAAAATGTCATAAACGTTTCACTACTTATGAGTATATAACTTTAAACAATGTATTTGTAATAAAATCAGATGGAAGTAGAGAAGAATTTAAAAGAGAGAAATTGATTCAAAGTATAAAATTACCTTGCACCAAAAGACCGATTTCAATTAATAAAATTATTAGAATTGCAAAAGATATAGAAACAAAATTTGAAAAAGACGGATACTCGGAAGTGGATTCGTCTCTTATTGGCGAAGAAGTGATTAAACGATTAAAAAAAATTGATAAGGTAGCATATATTCGCTTTGCATCGATCTATCATGAATTCAAAGATGTTACAGAATTCAAAAATGAAATTGACAATATAGAAAAAAATAAATAAAAATATTGACATTAATATTATTATGTTGTAATATTTCATAAATCTAAAGGAGAAAAATATAAAAGTTCGTTATTAGGTAGTTGACATTGACAAGAGAGAAGTTAATTTAAGGAATACTTAAAACGAATTAATTTAAGAACGAGTATAATTATCGTTCGTGTTTTATTAGAAGGAGAAAAAATGAAAAAAGTAATATTTATTCTGATAGTTTTGGTTCTATTATCATTCAATTTTTTATTGGCTCAGGGTGAAGCGAGTGCAATTTTTCTATTAATCGCTCCAGGTTCTCGTGCCGAAGCGATGGGGGAAGCACAAGTAGCTAATTCAAATGATGCATATTCATCATATTGGAATCCGGCCGGAATGGCGTTTATGCCTAAGAGTGAAATAGGATTAATGCATGTTAATTGGCTAAGAAATCTTGGTATTGATGATATGTATTATGATATTTTAACCGGTGGTGTGAAAACATCATTTGGGACATTCGGTGGACATGTTATATATTTGAATCTTGGTGAACAACAAAGAAGAGATGAGTATGGAAATGATTTAGGAACATTTACAAGTTATTTAACAGCTGCAACAGGTTCTTACGGAACAAGATTATCCCAAAATTCTGCTATAGGAATAAATGCAAAAATTGTTTATCAAAAGTTAACGGATAAAGGAACAGTTCAAGAAGAGGGAAAAGGTGCAGCTTTACATTTTGCATTTGATTTTGGATACCAAAAAAGAAAAATATTTGGGAATATAGTTGATTTTGGCTTTGCTGTTTCTAATATTGGTCCTAAGGTAACTTTTATTGATGAAGATCAAGCAGATCCGCAGCCGACAAATTTAAAACTTGGATTTAATTTTAATGTTGTTAATCAAAAATATCATAGACTTTCAATTGTTACAGATATGAATAAACTCTTGGTTGCAAGCTATCCATCAATGGATACTGATGGAGATTATTTAATTTCCGATAATGAAAAAGCATATACCGATCCACTTTATAAGGCAATTTTCACCTCGTGGGTAGATGATTGGAAATATGACGGTGATATCGATTATGATAATGACGGTCTGATCGGCGGATTTAAGCTTGATACAATAACAAATAAATATGAAAAAATGCAAGATAGAACTGCTAATGGTGAAATAATAGAATGGGGAGCTTTCAATGACGATGGTAAAAAAGAAGTTGGCTCAAAAGAAGACGGTTCATTCAAAAACGAAATAGATAAAATGATCTTCAATGTTGGTATGGAATATGTTTATAATAATTTATTTTTTCTTCGTGCCGGTTTTGCTTACGACAAAGCAGGTGATATAAAAACACCAACTTTAGGCTTTGGAGTTCTTTATCATAATCTTGGATTTGATTTTGGATATACTGCTGCAGAATCGGGACATCCGTTGGCAAATACGATGAGATTTAGCCTACGAATGATGTTTTAATAATAATAATTGCAATTAATGACAAATAAATATCAAATGAAAAGAAATAAAATATTTTTTATTACGGGCGTTATTTTATTATCATTTTTTAGTCAATCGCTTTCTTATGTTAATAATTTTAAGGGAACTTGGAAGAATGAGAAGTGTATTCCTGGTAATAAAAACTGGTTAGTAATTAGAGTTGAATTTCAAGAAGATAGTAAAAACATTACCACAGGAACGGGGAAATTTTTACAGCAATGGGAAGATGGTGATACAAGTTATGTTTTTGATCCTGTGCCACACAATCGTCAATATTTCCAATCACACCTGAAAGCAATAAATAATTATTGGTCAACTGTAACGAATAATAAATATTCAATAGATACTTCAGATTCTCAAGTTTTACCGTTAAATGAAAACTCATATACATTGGACAATACAATGCAATATTACAATCCGGCTTCTGATGAAGATAGTATAGATTTTAAATTAGCTGAGTTCGTTTACGATGTTGTAAAACTTGTTTCAGAAGAAGACGATTATCCTACTGATCAATCAGAGATTATTATTTATCATGCCGGTGTCGGGCAGGATTTTGATTTTTCCGGTATGTTTGATCCTTCGCCTTATGATATCCCATCTTTCTATTTTGATGAGAATTTCTTAAGCAAATATCTTTCAAACGATAGATATTTAGAATTAATTAACTTAGGCTTGAATAAAGGGATTGTTGTTCCGGAAATGCAAAATCAATTGGATATTAATATTGGATTGCATGGAACGGAAATTTTGTTATCTGGATATTTATTAGGATTGCCGGCTTTATATGATACTGAAACGGGGAAATCAAAAGCAGGTGTTTTTGGTCTGATGGATCAGGGTTCTAATAATGCTAATGGATTGGTGCCAATAAAGCCATCTGCTTTCGAAAGAATATTACTTGGAATTCAAAAACCGATTATTTTAGATGAAAGCAATGATTACAATTTACTTGAAGATAATATTTATAAAATTCCAATTAATAGTACCGAATCATTTTTAATTGAATATCGTAAGAATAGTGGAATATTTTTAGATTCATTGTATTCTGCAAATGAATATGATACATATATTGAAGCACTGAGATATGTGGATTCTCTAAATTTAATTGACTTAAATATTGATGCAAATGGAGTTTTAATTGGTTTAAATGATTACGATATTACTTTGCAAACAGACGGATTATTGATCTGGCATATTAACGATCCGTTTTATGAATTTAATGAAATGTCCGATAATCCAAACGGCGGAGATATTCCAATGTTGAGATTGGAAGAGGCAGATGGCGGATATGATATTGGTAAAAATTATGGTTCACTTAGTAGCACTGTAAATCAAGGTTGGAAATGGGATATCTGGTTTGATGGAAACGAAGGATATTTTGATAATAATTCTAGTAATTCTTTAAAATTTTCCGATGGAACAAATCCTAATACTCGCACTTTTACAAACTTATCAACTGGAATTTCTATTACTGATTTTAATTTTTCCACAGACACAGTTTCTATAACTTTAAATTTTAGTCAGAGTGATAAAAGTTGTGAGCCAAATGTTTTCTATAAAGGAATTGCGAGAATTACTCCTTTTGACGATGACTGCTTATTTGGTGTAAAAGATAGCTCTATTATTATAAAAAATGGTAATCAAATATTTTCATTGTTCAAAAAAAATAAAATTATTAATCCAAATAAAACTTATCTTTATCCATTAGAAACAGGATTTTTAGAAATTGAAAACGGAACTTCTCAATCATCAATAAATTCATATAATTATGTTGATTCATCTTTGTCATTAACAAGTAGTCAAAATGTAAATTTCATTGTTGATCTAGAAAATATTTCAATAATAGATAGTGTGATTTTTATTCCACCAATTGATAGCACAAAAAATCCAGCTCAATATAATTACAAATTAAATTCGTTAGAATATTTTTCTGGTTCATTTTTATCTGTTGATAAATTCTTGCCTATAAACATTTCGCAAAAAATTTATTTCATTGCTGGTAATACTTTAAATTCCTTCGATGGAAATTATTCACATACATTTGATTTTAATATTTCTACTATTATAAATTTTAACGATACTCTAATTATTGCTGATAAATCCGGCGGATATTATTACTTTGAGCCGAATACAGAATATTTGTCAGAGAAATATGCTTCTGCAATTCAGTTTAAAAAAATAATTCCAGTTCACTTAAATGATGATGGAGAATGTGAATTGATCGTGACTGGAATTTATAACGATAGAAATATTTTTGCGATTTTAAGTCATTATGGATATTTTGAAAATAATTTTCCAATATTCAAAAATTATGAAGAAGTGAGAGTTATAAAAGATAATGATCAATTTTTCATTTTGGCGATGAGTGAAGCAGGTGAATTGGACGAATATTCAATAATAGGGACAAAACTTACAAACAGAACTGCTCCGTCAATGGCAAATTCATTCTTTCTGGATAAATTTAATAATGAGAATGTAATTGTATCCGATGGAACGATTTGGACAACAGAATATGACAGTATTTATTGGGGATATAGTGGAAATAATTTACAAAATACTAACAGAATTATTTCATCGCAGAATGGAATACCTGTAAATAGTAATGAATTAATACGCGATGGATTAATTTATAATTATCCAAATCCAATAGAGAATGGACGAACAAAATTTCGTTATTTTGCAATTGATGCTGAGCAAGTCGATATTTACATTTATGAATTGACTGGGAAATTTGTTCAACAATTATCACAAACACCGAAACAAAATCAACTGAACGAAGTAAAATGGAATGTTAACGATTTGCAATCAGGTGTTTATATTGCACGAATTAAAGTTGTTGGTAATGGCGTTACAGAAGAATATTTTATTAAGCCGGCAATTTTAAAATAAGAAAAAATGTTTAACATAGACAAACAAACAAACAAACTTTTAATTATATTCTTTCTGATCATCATTAGTGCATTTTCGCTTTTTGGTCAAAATCATCCCGAGCTGGAATGGTTTACATTTGAATCAGAACATTTTATTTATCATTATCATAAAGGAACAGAAAGAACTGCTCAAATGGCTTTAACGATTGCAGAAAAAGTATATCCAAAAGTTACTGATCTTTATGATTGGGAACCTGCCGACAAAACGCACATAATTATTCAAGATACAGATGATTACTCAAATGGTGGTGCATATTATTTTGATAATAAAATATTGTTATGGGCATCGCCATTAGAATTTGATCTGCGAGGGAATCATAACTGGATTAGAGATGTATTCACTCATGAATTTTCACATATTATTTCGTTGGGAGCATCAATGAAATATCCGATAAGTATTCCTGCTGGTTTCATTCAAGTATTGGACAGGGAGAAGCCAATTCGAGATAATATTGTTTTAGAATATCCTAAAGGAATAGGAGTGGTTCCAGTACCAAATGTTGTTGTTCCAATGTGGTGGGCAGAAGGAGTTGCTCAATATCAATTTTCCGGATCAACAAATGATATTTGGGATTCTCATCGTGATATGATCTTGCGTGACAGAGCATTAAATAATGACTTATTGACTTGGCCGGAAATGTTTACATTTGGGAAAAAAGGCACAGGGAATGAATCTGTTTATAATACAGGATTAGCTTTTGTCAGATATTTAGCAAAAAGATATTCTCCGAAAATTCATAAGAAAATAACGAGAGAAGCTCAGAAAAAAACAAGATTATCATTCAATAAAGTGTTTAAAAGAATATTGGGAAAGGATGGAAAAGTTATTCACAAAGAATGGTGTGATGAAATAACAAACACTTATAAAAAACAAACTCAAACTATTCGAAAAAATATTGTAAAAGGTAAAATAATATTTTCGGAAGGACCAAGTAACTTTTTTCCTTCGTATTCTCCTAATGGAAAAAGATTGATATTTACTTCGAGCAAAGGGAATGATTATATTGGGCAGACAAATTTATATGAATTTAAGAAAGGTAGAGTTGAAAAAATAGCTAACAAAACTCGTGGCAATATTGTGTGGAGTAACGACGGGAAAAATCTTTATTATGCAAAAGAACAGAAGCCGGATAAATATGGATCTGTTTGGTTTGATCTTGCAAAATATAATTTTAAAAATGATGAAGAAGAAAGATTAACTACAAAAGCAAGAATTTATTCTGTTGCAGTGGGGCCCAAAAATGAAATTTATCTCATTACCGTTCACGATGGATCGCATAATATTCAAAAGTATAATGGGAAAAATAAGAAACTTACACC
Source organism: Fidelibacterota bacterium (assembly GCA_030600775.1). Taxonomy (GTDB): domain Bacteria; phylum Fidelibacterota; class Fidelibacteria; order Fidelibacterales; family Fidelibacteraceae; genus TCS52. The sequence goes on from JAUVLI010000012.1 coordinate 8,870, forward strand.
GCTAACGGATTTTAATAATGGCGAACAAGTATTTACAATTGATGTGTCTCCAGATGCGAAGAAAATTATTTTTGATATGGCATTAATTCACGGTAGAGATATTTATTCACTTGATATAAAGACGAAAGAAATTATATCAATAGTGAAAGACGAAGATCATGATAACAGAAGTCCGGTCGCTTCTCCTGATGGAAAATATATTGTGTTTTCATCCGATAGAACAGGAATTTTCAATCTATATAAAAAATATTTTAATTCTGATTCGGTAGAAATTTTGACAAATGTTACCGGCGGAGCATTTTATCCGGAAATAAATCCTAAGAATGGAGGAATCTGTTATTCATTATTTGACAACGGCACATTTAAGTTGGCAAAATTAAATTCACCGAAACCAATTCAAGCAGAGTTAACTCAATACAATAAAAATTATAAAATGCCAAGTGAAAATTATGATCCCGGTAATCTTAAAAATTTTGATTCTAAACCTTATGAGATGACTTTCAGCAGAATGTTTTTCATGCCGTTTGTGATGTGGGATTACAATGCATTTAAATTTGGGACTGTGCTATACCAATCAGAAATCTTAAATAAATTTGACTTGTTTACTTCGGCTTCTATCAACAAAAGAAAAGACATTGATGCTTATTTAAGTTTGGAATATAAGAAATTATTACCAACAATTTATGCCGAAGGATATTTTGTTACACTGCACATGGATTCGGAAAGTGGTCGTTTTAATGAGTTTTATGAATATAAAAGAAAAATATATTTTGGTTTATGGGATGCGAGATTAGGTGTAAAATATAATTGGAGAAAGGCAAATGATTTTGATTTACATATATCACACGGACAATATTCAGCTCATATAAAAGATGATTATACCGATCCACAAGTTCCATTACAAAAATTTGGTTATACCTATTTTAAGGGAACTACAATTGAATTTGGTTATAATGGAAATTTTGTAAAACCAATGTGGAGAGGAAATATTAATCCTACAAGCGGATTTGAAATTGACATGAAAGTTGCCTACGACATAAATGATTTTCTATACGGATTTGGTATTAATGAAGAATATGGAACATTAAAGCAGTTGTATAGTAATAAAAGCAATACTATGAGATTAGATTTAAATACAGATATTTATTTGCCGATTCCATTGACGGATAATGTTGCGTTGAATTTTAATATTAATTCCGGTTGGCTGGAGAATACGAAAGTTGACAGTTTTTTCAATTATTTTGGTGGAGGAATGCCGGGATTAAAGGGCTATCCGTTTTATAGTATTGAAGGAACCAATAAATTTATTTTAACTTCTATGTTGAGATTTCCTATTGTAAAAAATATAAATTTGGCTTTTGAACCATTTAAAATGAATTGTATTTACTTGGGAATTTATCATCAAATTGGTAATACTTGGTCCGGAGCAATTACTGATTTCGAACCAATTCAAGATGTTGGAACCGAATTGAGAATTGGCGGAAACACTTTTTATTCTTTTCCAATAGCATTAACATTTGATGTTGTTTACGGATTGGATAAGATTCAATACGATGAATTTGATGAAGAAAAAACTGTTGGACAGAATTTTAGATTTTATTGGAAAGTATTATTTGAATTTTAATAGGTAAGATAAAAATGCAAAAAATTAAAATTATTTTGATAATAATGTTCTTTACAATATTTGTTTATGGACAAATTCCAAAAAAAATTAAAGTTGTGAAGAAACCAAAATCACCGGAAAAAGCGTTGATGATGTCGGCAATTTTACCGGGTGCTGGACAATTTTACAGCAAATCAAAATTATCCGGAATAGTTTATGGAACTTTAGAAATTGCAGGAATAACTTCTGCGATTTTACTGAAAAATAATGGTGAAGATAAGGTAAATGAATATGAAGATTATGCTGATATTAATTGGGATGTAGAAGAATTTGTGAAAGGATATAATGATGATCCCAAAACGCATGATATGATAATTTATATTGATGGCAAAAAATATAGTGTTAGAGATGAATGGACTGCACTATTGAATGATTTTCAAAATGGACATAATAACATAAGAGCAAATAGAGATTATCATTTTTACGAAAATATTGGAAAATATAAACAATTTCAAACTGGTTGGACTGACTATGGTGATTCACTTGGATATGAGACATTGTATAGATCTTCACCAGTACAAAAAAAATATTCAGATATGCGATTTGATGCTAATCAATTATTAAAAGGTGCAACTTATGCAGTATCTGCTGTGATGTTCAATCATGTAATTTCGGCGATCGATGCAATGATAAGAGCCAAAAAATATAATAATAGAAATAATTTAAGTTTTAAAATAAATGCTGTACCAATGATCTATGAAGATAAAGGAGCAATTGTAAATATGCAATTTTGTTGGTAGAAAATATTTTTGTTATGTCAAAAATTTTTATTATTTTATGAAGATGAAAAAAGAAAAAAATAAAGGGAAATAAATGAAAAGTAGAAGTAAATTTTATATTTTAATATTGGTTGTAATATTTTTATTTAGTTGTTCAAATAGAAATAGTGCAAAAATGGATTCATTTCGCATAAGGTATAAAAAAGGCATGGAATTAATTAAAAAAGAAAAATATTTTCAGGCAGTCGATCATTTTACTTATGTTGTCTATAATTCTCCAGGAAGTGAAATTGCCGATGATGCCCAGTTCTACTTGGCGGAAAGTCACTATTTTTTGAAAGAGTATTTAATTGCAATTGATGAATATCAAAGACTGACCCGCAGATGGCCTGCAAGTTCATTTGCAGATGATGCAAAATATAAAATAGGTAAATCATATGAAAAGCTCTCACCCATTTACGAAAAAGATCAAACTTACACAGTTAAAGCAATTGATGCCTATCAGAGTTTTGTTGATGAATATCCTGAAAGTGAACTCAGAACGCAGGCAGAAACAAGTATAAAAAAATTGCGATATAAATTAGCAAAAAAAGTTTTTGATGCAGGGAAATTATATATGGTTTTAAGAGAATGGAAAGCAGCAACAATAACTTTTCAAGGAGTTATTGAAAATTATTATGATACCGAACTCTTGGATAATACATATTTAGAAATGGCATCATGTTATAACAAAATAAATGATAAAAGTAATATGATAAAAACACTTAATGAGATTGATCCAAAAAAGATTACAGCAGCTAAAGATAGAATTCGTTATAATAATTTGATAGATAAAATAAAATAATCATTATAAAATTGATCAAATGAAAAAAACATTATGAAAATTTGTATTTTTGGTGGAAGTTTTGATCCTGTTCACAATGGTCATCTTCATCTGATTCAACAAATTGGAGTGGGCTTAACGATTGATAAATTTATTGTAGTACCAGCTAATATTTCGCCATTAAAATTAGATTTGGATATGGCAGATAATCATCATAGAGTAAATATGTTGAAATTAGCATTGAAAGATTATTATCCTTATTGTGTGGTAGATGAATATGAATTGGATATGGGAGGATATTCCTATACAATTGGCACTATTGAAAAATTAAAATTAAAATACGGGAAAGATAATGAATATTATTTTTTAATTGGAAGTGATAATATTCGTATTATTAAAATGTGGAAAGAATATAAAAAATTATTAAAATTGGCAAAATTTATTGTTGTGCCAAGAGATAATTTTAGAATAGATCAGGTCGAAGAAGATATCATGGACGAAATACAAATTGTTTTTATTGAAGAAATTGATGTTTCTTCAACCAAAATTAGAAATGCAATTAAAAAAAATAAAAGTATCTCAAAATTTGTTCCTGCTTCAGTTGAAAAATATATAAATAAAAATAATCTGTATAAATAAATTTTGTAATAATTTTTCTAATTTTCATTAAAAATTGTTGTATCTTATATAAGAAAAAAATTAGCGGGAATGATAATGGAAATATTGTTAAAATTATTAATGTTTGTTGGAGGAATTTTACTTCTCTATTACGGAGCGGATTATTTAGTCAGAGGGGCGGCAAATATTGCTCGTATTTTGGGAATTAAACCAATAATTGTAGGTTTGACTGTTGTCGCATTTGGAACTTCTATGCCCGAATTTTTAGTGGGATTGCAAGCAGCTTTACGGGGCGAAAATGATATTGCAATAGGAAATGTTGTTGGAAGTAACATTGCAAATATTGCCTTAATTTTGGGATTATCGGCCGTTATTTCGCCTTTGGTGATAAATTATAAAAGTATAAAGAAAGAATTGACATTTTTATTAATTGGCTCATTGATATTTTGTGTGTCAATTTTTCGTGGCACAAATTTGGCCATTGGTTTATTCTTTATTTTGATCATGATCGTATTCATTGCCTATTTGATTTTGCATCCTGGAGAAACTCCTATCAAAGAAGAATTGCCGGAATCAGATAATTCAATTTTCAAAAACATTGTTTTTATCATTTTGGGTGGTATTGGTTTAGTGTTTGGATCAAGGTTTTTAATAGATTCAGCCGTTTTCTTTGCAAGAATTTTTAAAGTTTCAGAAATTGTAATTGGAATGACGATAGTTGCAATTGGGACTTCATTGCCGGAATTGGCAGCAAGTGTGGTTGCATCGGTTAAAAAAGAGTCGGACATTTCAATAGGTAATATTATTGGTTCAAATATTTTTAATATGTTTTTCGTAATAGGTGGTGTTTCTTTGATAAAAAATATTGAAGTTAATAAATTGATATACAGTTTTGAAATTCCAATCATGCTTTTATTGACTGTGCTTCTTTTTCCAATGATAGCAAAAAGCAATGGATTGAAACGGACAAGTGGTGTTATATTTTTAATAATTTATATTGGTTTTAGTTTTTATTTATTTTGGAGATAGAACGCGGATAAAAAAATTATTGAAGGTGATAATATGCAATGTTACATTTATAATTCAAATGCATAAATTGTAGTTATTGTGAATTCGTGGCAAAAAAAATATTTATGTGTATATTTGAAAAATTATTTATAAATTATACAGATATATAAAATAATGAAGGCAAAATATGAATAAAATAATGAAAGGCAAATCAATAAAATTTCATTTGTGTTATTTTCTTTTTTTACTATCTTTACGTGAAATCTTAAAATGATAAAATTTAGTAATGTATCAGTAGATTACCCATATAGTGAAGGACTTAGTAATGTTAATGTTGAGTTTAAAGATAAGGAGTTTGCTTTTGTTTTAGGTCCTACAGGCTCTGGAAAATCTACATTATTAAGATTGATCTATATGGATATTTATCCAACAAACGGAAGAGTTGATGTAAAAAACTGGTCAAGTAAAAAAATAACTGCAAGAAAGATTAGAAAATTGAGAAAAAATATAGGAATTGTATTTCAGGATTTCAGATTAATACAAAATTTATCCGTTTTTGAAAATGTTGCATTACCATTGATCATTAATGGGTATCCGCGAAAATATATCAAAAGAAAAGTAGAAGCAATATTGGATGAAATAGGTTTACTTAATAGTCTTCGTCAAAAAGCCGGAACATTAAGTAAAGGTGAAGCACAACGAGTAGGAATAGCAAGAGCGGTTGTAAAAAATCCATTTGTAATATTAGCAGATGAACCAACGGGCAATTTAGACCCCGATTCTTCAGTAACTGTATTCAATTTATTGAGAAAAATTAATAAATTAGGTACAGCAGTAATTATGGCAACACATGATTATTTGCTAATAAAAGATGCACCAAATAGAAGAATATTAATGGATAATGGTAAAATTTTAAAAAAATAAATATTAGAATAATATGCGTAGTTTTTATATTTTAAAACAAACGGTTTACAATATTTGGTCAGCAAGAGTTCCTGTAATGATAGCCATTATTACAATAGGTATATCTCTTTCTGTTTTGATTGGTATTGCCGAAATTACATATAAACTATATTCAACTGTGGAAGAAATTAGGAAAGAATTTGAAATAGATATTTTTTTAGAGCCGGAAATATCATCTTCCCAGAGAGCGATCGTTGAAAGAAAATTGAAAAATATTCATCAAATAAAAAGTTATAAATTTGTTTCTAAAGAAGATGCCGCTAAAATATTTTTCAAGGAATTTGGTGAAAACATTTTTGATATTTTATCATACAATCCATTACCGGCGTCATATAAAATAAAACTATATGGGAAAATGACCCATGTTGAAATTGTTGATAATGTGGTAAAGAGAATTAATAAAATAAATGGTGTAGATGAAGTAAAATATCATAGTGATCTGCTAATTTTGATGGAAAAATATTTTCTTATTATTATGATCATTGGTGGAAGCATTATTTTTGTTCTATTATTGGCAATGAATATATTTATTCGCAATACAATTAAATTATCTGTTTACAGCAGACGAAGCCAAATATTTATTTTACAATTATTGGGTTCTGGGAAAATATTTTTAAAGTCGCCTTTTATTCTGGAAGGACTTTTTGAAGGATTGATTGGTGGATTCTTTGCAGCCGCAATTTTGTATTTCTTTCATGATATTGCATACGAAACAGCTATTTATTTATTCAATTATAATTTAAAAGAGATTAATTACCTTTGGGGTATTTCCATTGCTGTGGGTGGAATAATTGGAGTATTTGCAAGCAGTACTTCGGTAAACAAATTTGTTAGGATCTTTGCAAAAGATGATTATTGATAAAAATTTCAATAATAGCAACGAATAAAAATAAACAAAACTGACAAAAAGAACTTAATGCTAATAATAAATGAGAATATATATAAATCGATAATATATTTATTTGTCCCTCTATTTACTCGCTTTTCTATATGAACCATTAATTTGCAGACGAATTGTTGAATATGAAATAATTTACAAAACATCAGAGCAATTTGTGTAATTCGTTGCAAATGATGAAAATATAATATAAATTATGACAAGTTTTATGTATAGGATCAATAACATATTTTATTTTTTCAGAAATTATGCTATGTATAATTATTATAATTTCAAAAAAAACAAAACAATATGGCTTTAAATTATATTTGGATAGCATTTTTCGTAATTGCTTACGCAGTTGCTCTAATCAAGCTAATTTTTTTAGGTGATACGGAAATATTTACAGTTTTAGTTAAAAGCACTTTTGACATGGCAAAGACAGCTTTTGAAATATCATTGGGATTAACGGGCATAATGACATTGTGGCTGGGATTAATGAAAGTTGGCGAGAGATCTGGTTTTATAAAAATAATTGCTAAAATAATTAAACCATTATTTCATAAACTATTTCCACAGATTCCAAAAGACCATCCTGTTTTTGGATCGATTTTAATGAATATTTCCGCGAATATGTTGGGATTAGATAATGCCGCTACACCACTTGGCTTGAAGGCAATGAAACAATTGCAGGATTTAAATCCTGACAAAGCAACTGTTTCTAATTCTCAAATTATGTTTTTAGTGATGAACACTTCCGGTCTAATGTTAATACCAATTAGTATTATGATGTTCCGTACCCAGCTTGGAGCCGCTCATCCTTCAGATATATTTATTCCAATATTGTTGGCAACATTTTTTTCTACTTTGGCAGGAATAATTGCTGTTTCTCTAATCCAAAAGATAAATTTGTTTAATAAAGTAGTTTTAGTTTATCTTGGTGGATTGACTTTAATAATGGTTTCAGTCATTATCTATTTTTCACAATTGACTCCGGAACAGATATCAAAAATCTCTCTGGTTTTTTCAAATGTATTGTTATTTTCTGTCATTGTTGGCTTCTTAGTTTATGGGTTTTATAAAAAGATCGATGTTTACGGTACGTTTATTGGAGGAGCAAAAGATGGGTTTCGTACTGTTATTTTAATTATCCCATATTTAGTAGGTATTTTGGTTTCTATCGCGGTTTTTAGAGCTTCAGGAGCGATGGATATATTAATTTCCGGTTTACAAAAAGTAATTGAATTATTTCACATTAATTCAGATTTTATTCCCGCCTTGCCAACTGCATTGATGAAACCATTAAGCGGAAGTGGCGCAAGAGGGTTAATGGTGGAGACAATGAAGAATTATGGAGCTGATTCTTTTGTTGGAAAGTTGTCATGTATTTTCCAAGGTTCAACCGATACAACTTTTTATATTATCGCCGTATATTTTGGATCTGTTGGAATAAAACGAACGAGGTATGCAATAACAGCCGGATTAATTGCTGATTTTGCCGGAGCGATTGCCGCTATTTTTATTGCATATATATTTTTTCATTAAATTATAGATTATTAATTGTGTATTAAAATTTAAATTCGTAATTGATAATTATATTGAAACTAATTAAATTACTATCATAAAAACAATATACATTTATTTATTATTTAAACATAACAAATCATCTAATTTATGCACTTGAAATAATTAACGGTTCTATTTCACGCAAAAAAATAAAAATAAATAAAATAATACTTGACATTATAAAAAATTATTATAATCTTTATATACGAAGATTGAAATGGGTGTTGATAACTTGTGGATAAATACGTGAAACTGATTGAAAGATTTAATAATTATATTGGTATTATGAGATGGAATATGATGTAATTATAAAAATAACAATATGTTATGGATTGTAATATGATGCATGGCTATAGAATAAGAGCATTTAATAAATAAAATAAAGGAATGTTAATAAATTATTTAATTTTATGAATTTATGAATGATTCGGTAACAAAAATTTGGGATTTGTCATTAAAGGATATTAAGCAAAGTATCCCGGAACATACATATCAAGCGTGGTTCAAGTCGTTGGAACCAGTTTCTTTTGACAATGGTGTCTTTAAGATCAATGTTCCAAATACATTCCATTTTGAATGGTTGGAAACAAATTATAAGGATATGATAGTCAATGTTTTAAAAAAACAGGTAAAAGGCAATATCAAATTACAATTTTTGATAAAAAAAATTGAAAACGATGATATTAACGATCAAGATAGAGATGAAAATAATTCATCAAATAAGTCCAATTCCAATGTAAGGCAGGAAGATAATTTTTTTTCAATGGGGAACAAATATGTTGATCATAATAAAAGTACACAATTAAACAATCGCTATACTTTTGATAATTTTGTTGAAGGACCGAACAATCAATTTTCAAAGGTGGCGAGTAGAGCTGTTGCAGAATCGCCGGGAAACACCGCTTTTAATCCTCTGTTGATCTATGGCGGGACAGGTTTAGGCAAGACACATTTATTACAAGCTATTGGCAATATGGTAATCAATGATGACCCTAACAAAATAGTTATTTATGTATCCAGTGAAAAATTCATGGTTGACTTTATTGCTGCCATAAGAAATAATAAGATGAATAAATTTGGCGATATGTATCGTAAAGCAGATATTTTATTGGTTGATGATATTCAATTTTTCGGATCAAAAGAGAGCACTCAAGAGCAATTTTTCCATACTTTTAATGAATTATATCAAAAGGGAAAACAGATAGTAATTACTGCTGACAGAACGCCAAAAGAGTTAAATGGAATAGAAGAAAGATTGGTTTCAAGATTTCTTTCCGGATTAATGGTTGATATTCAGCCGCCTGATTATGAATCGCGTATAGCTATTTTGCAGAAGAAAGCAAATATGGACGATTTGCTTATTCCAGAAGAAATATTAGATTTTATTGCTAAGAATATCACTTCAAATGTTAGAGAATTGGAAGGAACGATGACGAAAATATTTGCTTATAGTTCATTGACCCACACTGACATAACATTGGCATTAGCAAAAAAAGTGACTGGTGATATTTTATCTGTAAAAAAGAATAATGTTGTTTCATTTGAAGCAATATTGAAAACTGTAACAGAATATTATAACCTTTCCGAAAATGAAATAATAGGTAAAAGCAGAGTGAAAGAGATCGCTTTTGCTCGTCAAATCGTAATGTATTTAAGCAGAAAGTTAAGTGGTTCTTCATTAAAGACAATTGGTATGAAATTAGGTGGAAGAGATCATACAACTGTGATACATGGTTATAATATGATTGAAAAAAAGATCAAAAAAGAAAAAAAATTCAAAAAAGATATTAGTACTATTAAAAATCAAATTGACTTTGAATTGTATTGATTATTCTATCTTAAAAAATAGCAACGAACAAAAACAGATAACGGTAAATTAGGAATTATTATTTTACCTATTAAAATTAGATGATTAAAATAATCCGTGGGAATTTGTGTACTGAGCGTTCAATTTGATAGAATAAAATTATTCTTGCATATTACAAATAAATTGCTTAAAATAGATGTTCGTAAAAAATGAACAAATTGAGAGATTAGGAGAAAAAAAATGAGACCAAAAATTCACCCGAAATATGATAAAACAATTGTAACTTGTGCTTGTGGGAATACATTTGAAACAAGAAGTACAGTAAAAGAGATAAAAGTAGAAATATGTTCGGCATGCCACCCTTTCTATACTGGTAAACAAAAAATATTAGATAGTGCAGGTAGAATTGAAAAGTTTAACAAAAAATACAATTTGAAAGGCAAAAAATAGATGGGTTATTTTTTTAGATCATTTAAAAGTTATCTAGTAATAATTCTTCAGAAAACATCTATTTTAGTCGGGGGGCAGGCAGTTATTGAAGGCGTTATGATGCGTGTTCCAGGAGCTTATGCTACGGCTGTGCGAACTCCGGATGGTAAAATTGCTGTAGAGAGGAAAAAATTTATTTCCTTAGTAAAACGTAAAAAAATATTTGGCAAAATTATCATTCGAGGTATAGTTTCGCTTTTTGAAGCAATGAAAATTGGTATGCAAACGCTGACATTTTCAGCAGAAAAGGCATATCCGGAAGAAAATGAAAACAAGAATTCAATTTGGAATAAGATATTAGAATATATAAGTATTCTTTTTGCTATTGTATTAGCTGTTGGATTATTCCTTGTTTTGCCATTGGTTTTAACTACGAAAATTTTTGCGATAGAAAAGACAGCTTGGGCATTTAATGCAGTTGCTGGTCTGTTTAGAATTATATTCTTTCTAACATATCTGATAATTATTAGTTTGATGAAAGATGTGAAACGATTGTTTGAATATCACGGAGCCGAGCATAAAACTGTTTTTGCTTTTGAAAATGGTGAAGATATGGGCATTGAATCAACTCATAAATATTCTACTTTTCATCCTCGCTGTGGAACGAGTTTTCTTTTTATTACATTGATATTTACAATAATTATTTATGCAGTAATAGATAGTATTTTGATATATTTTCTTGGTACTTTAACTTTGGCAAATCGTCTGTTAATTCATCTTCCACTGATACCCTTGGTCATGGGAATTGGTTATGAAGGATTAAGATTTACAAGTAAACAGGTTGAAAATAAATGGTTTTCTTGGCTTGTAGAACCCGGATTATGGTTGCAAAGAATTACAACTTCAAAACCGGATGATAAGCAACTTGAATGTGCTATTACTGCTCTAAAAGAAGGATTTGGAAGTAATTGGGAAAAATATGTTGGTTCTAAATATGTTGCTAAAGCGATAGAATAGTTCTAATTATTACGAATATTTCAATAAATAATATAATTTTGCATAATGTAAAATTAAATCAACATATCAAATTATTTCAAAAATGATAAATAAATATAAACCAATAAAAAACTTGACGATCATTGGCGAAAGTATAAATGATTCTGTTCCCTCAACAAATAAATTGTTTGAAGAAAGCAATTTTGAAGGAATACAAAAATTGTCCGAATCACAGGCAAAAAAAAATGTAAAATATTTAGATGTAAATGTCGGAATGAGAAATACTGATTTTTTTTCAGCAGTAATTCAATCAATACAAAATGTTGTGGATTTGCCACTATCAATAGATACGCCATCTTATGAATTACAAGAAATTGGTTTGAAAAATTATAGTTTAGAGAAAGCAAATAATAAAAAACCAATTGTAAATTCTATTTCAGAATTGAGATTAGATTTTTTTGATTTGTATAAAATAACACCGTTTATTCCTATTTTAATTCTAAGTGAAAGAGATAATAATGGTGAAAAGGCTCCAAATAGAAATGCAATTGAGATTTATGAAACTGGTAAAAGATTGGTAAAAAAGGCGAGAGAATATAATATCCCAAATGAAGAAATTATTTTGGATCCGGGGGTTGTTCCAATTGGTGTTGATTTCGAAAACAAGACAAAAGCGGTTTTGCGTGCAATAAAATTAATTAAAAAAGATAAGTATTTTGAAAATATTCACATTTCAGTTGGCTTATCGAATTTTTCCAATATGCTTCCACACAGAACGCTTTTGGAAAGTGCGTTCATTACTTTGGCTCAACCGTTGGGATTGGATTTTATAATAGGGAATTCTAAAAAGAGATATAAAATACTTTCTGAAAATGAACCGGCACTTGTTGCGCTCAAAGAAGCAATGGAATTAGGAGGTTACGAATCATTGGCAAGAATACAAGAATTTATTTCAAGTTAAAAAATAGGTGGAAAAATGTCAGATACTAAAAATACAACATATAGGTCTATTGATAAAAATATCTTAAAATCAATACCAAACCCAACACACGAAGCGTATGAAATCAAAATAAAGATACCGGAATTTACTTTTTTGGGAGTACACGAACAGCCGGATTTTGCAGATGTTTATTTGACTTTTTATCCAAAAGATAGAGTGATAGAACTCAGATCATTAAAAGAATATGTTTATCAAATAAGAAATATTGTTGTTTCTTATGAACGATTGATCAATATTATGTATGATCATTTAATGGAAATATATGATCCAAAAAGATTAAGGGTATTGATGTTATGTAATCCGCGAGGAGGAATATCTTCGCGACTTGTTATAGATTCCGATTGGAAAGTAAGAGGTGGTAAGGAAGTATTTGCGGACTGGAAAAATAATGTGAAAGATACTTGGGAAGTATCAATGTAAATTATTTTGATTGAAATTAAAAAATAGAGAATTATGTTAAAAAAATTAGAAGAATTAAAAAGTAAATATAACGATTTGATTAAAGAATTAAGTAATCCTAAAATTATTCAAGATCAAAATAAGTTTGCCGATCTTTCTCGTGAACAAAAAAATCTTGAACCGATAATTCAATTATATAAAAAATATAAATCGTTAATTGAAAAAATTGAAGATGATGAAAATATTTTAAAAGGGAATGACAAAGAGTTAAAGGAAATTGTAAAAGAGGAATTAGATGATTTGCATTTACAGAGAGAGAAATTAGAAGAAAAGATAAAGATAGAGCTTATTCCAAAAGATTCGAATGATGATAAAAATACAATAGTGGAAATCAGAGGTGGAACAGGCGGGGATGAAGCGGCACTTTTTGCAGCTGATCTTTTTCGAATGTATTCCAGATATGCCGAAAGACAGAATTGGAAGATAAAATTATTATCATCAAGCCCAATTGGATTAGGTGGATTTAAGGAAATTTCATTTATGATAGCCGGCGATGGAGCTTATGGTCAATTAAAATATGAGTCGGGAGTTCACAGAGTTCAGCGAGTTCCAGCTACGGAAACGCAGGGACGAATTCATACTTCTGCTGCTACAGTTGCGGTTCTGCCTGAAGCAGATAAAGTTGAGGTTGATATACAGGATAAAGATATTCGTATTGATACATTTAGAGCATCCGGAGCTGGTGGCCAGCATGTGAATAAAACAGAATCCGCTATTCGAATTGTTCATAATCCAACTGGAATTGTTGTATCTTGTCAAGACGAAAGTTCACAACACAAAAACAGAGCTAAGGCACTGATGATTTTATATAGTCGCGTTTTACAAAATAAGATTGACAAACAAAAATCGAAACGGGATAAAGATCGCAAATCACAAGTTTCGACTGGTGATAGAAGTGCTAAAATTCGTACATATAATTATCCACAAGGTCGCGTAACGGATCATAGAATTAATTTCACTACTCATCAGCTTCAAAGCATTATGGATGGTGATTTATTTGAAATTATTGAGCAATTAAAAATTGCCGATAATGTAGAAAAATTAAAGAACTTATAAATAATTCAAAGATCGTTGTGAAAAATAAAAAAGTTTGGTGTATAGTTGATATTCTAAATTGGTCAACTAATTATTTAAATGAAAAAGATATTTCGGATGCAAAAACATCGGTTGAATGGATGTTAATTGATGTTTTAAAATGTTCACGAATGGATTTGTATTTGAATTTTAATAAACCGTTAACAGATAGTGAATTACAACAATTCAAATCATATCTTTTAAAATGTGCAAATAATAAGCCGGTTCAACAAATAATAGGCAAGGTGGACTTTTATGGTTTCGCTTTTACAGTAGATAAAAATGTGTTGGTTCCACGACCGGAGACGGAAATTTTAGTAGAAGAAGTGATCAAAAAATGTAAAGCAGATTCAAAAGCAAAATTACGAATTTTAGATATTGGTTCTGGAAGTGGAGCAATAGCAATTGCTTTGGCAAAACATTTGCCGAACACAAATATTGATGCTTTAGAATATTCGGAGGAAGCTGTAAAAATTCTTAAAAAAAACATTAATTTTCATAATCTTGGCGATAGAATTTCAATAATTAATGAAGATGTTTATAAATATTCTCCAAAAGAAAAATACGATATTATTGTTAGTAATCCGCCATATATTTCAAAAGATGAGTTTGCAAATTTAGATAAAAATGTTAAATATTATGAACCAACAATGGCGTTAACTGATGATAATGACGGATTGAGTTTTTACAGATATTTTGCAAAAATATTTCACGATTGGTTGAAATCTGATGGTTGGGCTGCATTGGAAATTGGAAATGGACAAATCAAAAAATTGAAAGAAATCTTTCAAAAATATACTAATGTGAAATTTATTAAGGACTATCAAAAAGATAATAGGGTTTTGGTATTTAATAATATGGATTAGGGATTGCAACGAAAGGCACGAAAAATATTTGATTAAAACTTATGATTGAAACTTCCGAAGTTTTAAAAAATAAAAACAATAAAAAAAATGATAAATAATAAGACACATAAAAGATGGATGAAATATGCTTATCTCGAGGCATTGAAAGCTTATGAAAAAAATGAAATTCCTGTTGGAGCTGTTGTAATTTACAAAAATAATATCATTGGTAAGGGACACAATCTTATTGAAACACTTAATGATGCGACGGCGCATGCAGAGATGATCGCAATTACTGTTGCTTCCGAATCTCTTGAAAGTTGGCGTCTTGAAAATTGCAGTTTATATGTTACTTTAGAACCATGCATAATGTGTACAGGAGCGCTGATAAATTCTCGCATCAAAAAAGTTATTTATGGTTTAAGTAATGAAAAGGCCGGAGCTTGTGATTCGTTATATCATCTCGGAGAAGATAGTCGCCTTAATCATAATTTTGAGATATTGTCCGGCATAATGGAAACTGAGATTAGGGAATTGATGAATAATTTTTTCAAAAAAATGAGGGATGACTTAAAAAATAACTTCAGAAGTTAAAAAAGTCATATTCCTTTGCGTCCTTGTTTTTTCTTTTGTTGTCTTTGCGAGAAATTCTTTTAAAAAACACAAATTATTCCGTTTGAATTATAAAAAAAAATAAATATCTTATTATAGTAGAGAATGAGTTGGAAACTAAATGAGAAGAACAAATTGATTTATAAAAATTAGGGGAAAACCGAATGAATTCTCAAAATTTAAAAATAGTACAAGAATTTGCAAATGATACAAGAAAAATATTAAAAGAAAATTTAATAAAAGAATATCTATTTGGTTCTTATGTAAAAAATGAACAAACTGAATTTTCAGATATTGATATTTTGCTAATTGTAAAAAAATTCGATTCAAAATTGAGGAAAAAAATCAGTTCTTTATCTTCAAATTATTCATTAGATAAAGGTGTTGTTATTTCACCGATTATTAAAGATGTTCCCGTTTGGGAGAAAAACAAAAAATACAATACTTTATTTTATTCTGAAATATCAAAATACGGAATTGAATTATGATAGATGAATTGTCTATAGATTTATCAAAATATCGTTTAAATAAGGCAAAGGATTTATTATCTCAAGCAAAATTATTACACGAAAATGAAAAATTTGATGGAAGTATAAACAGGTCGTATTATGCAATATTTAATGCAATTCGATCTTTATTGGCTTTAAGCAAATTAGATAATTCAAAGCATAGTGGTGTACTTTCTTATTTTGATAGATATTTTGTAAAAACAAATATGTTGGGTAAAAGATTTAGTAAAATTGCTCATTCAGCATTTGATAGTCGTCAAGATTTTGATTATGAAGATTTTTACATTCCAACGAGGGAAGAATCTCAAAGTCAAATAGAAGACAGTGAAAATTTTATTATAGAAATAGAAATAAAAGGAAAGCAATTAATCGACAATAAAATTAAATTACCAGATATAGAATTATAAAAAAATAGTTTTAAAAGTTAAAAAACCAAATCATATTCCTTTGCGTCCTTGTTTTTTCTTTGTTGTTTTTGCGAAAAATTCTTTTAAAAAACACACAAATCATTTTGATATTTAAAAATATTTCCTTATATTAAAAGATTCGAAAAAAGTTGGATAGATGTAAAATAAATTGAAATTTAAATAAATGGAGGAAAAGATATGGCAAAAATTATTAAGTATAATGTAGAAGCAAGAGCTAAATTGAAAAGCGGTGTTGATCAGTTGGCTAATGCTGTAAAAGTTACACTTGGCCCGAAAGGAAGAAATGTTGTAATTGAAAAAAGCTTTGGTGCTCCTACAATAACTAAAGACGGTGTTACAGTTGCAAAAGAAATTGAATTGGAAGATAAAATAGAAAATATAGGTGCACAGATGATAAAAGATGTTGCATCTAATACTTCAGATGTAGCTGGTGATGGAACAACTACTGCAACTGTATTAGCCCAAGCGATAATTAAAGAAGGGCTAAAAAATGTAACCGCCGGTTCAAATCCAATGGAAATCAAAAGAGGTATTGATGTTGCCGTTGCAAAGATTGTAAAAGAATTGGGAAAAATGAGCCAGCAAGTTAATGATGACAAAACGAAAATAGCTCAGGTTGGTACAATATCTGCTAATAATCAAAAAGTAAGAATGCAGAGAATTGGTGACAAAAAAGAAGAAATCATTGAAGTACCAATAGGAAAAATTATTGCTGATGCAATGGCTAAAGTTGGAACTGATGGTGTAATCACAGTTGAAGAAGCGAAGAGTGCAATAACTTCTTTAGATTTAGTTGAAGGTATGCAATTTGATCGTGGCTATCTTTCTCCCTATTTTGTAACTAATTCAGAATCAATGGAAACAGTTTTAGAAGATGCATATATACTAATTTATGATAAAAAAATATCTGCAATGAAAGATCTTTTACCTATTCTTGAGAAAGCTTCACAACAAGGTAAACCGCTATTAATTATCGCAGAAGATATTGAAGGCGAAGCGTTGGCTACATTGGTTGTTAACAAATTGCGTGGAACTTTAAAAGTAGCTGCAATTAAAGCACCTGGTTTTGGTGATCGTCGTAAAGCAATGTTAGAAGATATTGCTGTGCTTACAAAAGGAACGGTTATTTCCGAAGAACAGGGTTATAAATTGGAAAATGCTACTTTAGAATTTCTCGGAACTGCAAAGAGAATAACAATTGATAAAGATAATACAACGATAGTTGAAGGTGGTGGTACTACTAAAGCAATTAATGCACGTATTAATGAAATAAAGAATCAAGTTGAAAACACTACATCTGATTATGATAAAGAGAAATTACAAGAAAGATTGGCAAAATTATCAGGTGGAGTAGCGGTGTTGAATATTGGTGCTGCTACAGAAATTGAGATGAAAGAGAAAAAAGCATTAGTTGAAGATGCATTACACGCAACAAGAGCTGCAGCAGAAGAAGGAATTGTAGCAGGTGGTGGAGTTGCTTTATTGAGAATTGCACACAATTTAGGTAATCTCGGATTATATAAAGATGAAGCTATTGGAGTGGATATTATTCGTCGTGCTTTAGAATATCCAATTCGTCAGATTGTTGAAAATGC
>JAUVLI010000044.1 GCA_030600775.1 Fidelibacterota bacterium
AATAATAAGAAATGCTAAAGCATCTAAATTCCTGACAGAATTTAACAAAATAACACGGTTATTTTACTCCATATTTAGAAATAGAATAATAAAAACATTTTATTTTAGAAATTTAATCAGTATTTATATATATAAAGGAAAATAGTTTAATGAATAAAAATCAAATTTCTTTTTCATTTATTATGCTCAATCTTCATTTCATCATTCAAAATTCCGTGTTGATTATTGGATATTCAAATAATATTATCCCAAAGTCGCAACCATCACTGCTTTAATTGTATGAACACGATTTTCCGCTTCGTCCCAGACCTTACTTTGTGATGACTCAAAAACATCTTCGGTAACTTCCATCGCATCTAAATTATATTTTTGATAGACATCTTCGCCAACAATTGTATCACGATTATGAAATGCCGGTAAACAGTGTAAAAATATTGTTGATTTTTTACCGGTTGCTTTCATCATTTTTGAGTTGACTTGAAATGGCTTTAAAAGAGCAATTCTCTTTTCGTATTCTGCTTCTTCACCCATAGAAACCCAAACATCGGTATAAATCACATCCGCATCTTTTACTGCTTGATTAATATTAGAAGATAGAGTGATTTTTCCACCTGTTTCTTTAGCAATTCTTTTGCATTCCTTTACAAGTTCAGGTTGTGGGAATAATTCCGATGGTGCCAAAATTCTAAAATCCATTCCCATTTTCACCGCACCAATCATTAAAGAATTCGCCATATTATTTCTTCCATCACCAACAAAACAAAGTTTTTTTCCTTTTAACGCACCAAAATTTTCTCTAATCGTAAGCAAATCTGCTAAGACCTGAGTTGGATGAAATTTATCTGTCAATCCGTTCCAAACGGGGACACCGGAATATTTTGCTAATTCTGTTACCGTATTATGAGAAAATCCACGAAATTGAATTCCATCAAACATTCTTCCCAAAACGCGTGCAGTATCCGCTACGGTTTCCTTTTTCCCAAGTTGAATATCACCTTTTCCTAAATATTCAGGATGCGCTCCTTCATCATAAGCTGCAACGACAAATGCACAACGCGTCCGAGTTGAAGGTTTTTCAAATATCAAAGCAATATTTTTATTCAATAAATTCTTGCTAAAAATGCCTGCATATTTGTCTGCTTTAAGTTTTGCAGAAAGGTTAAGTAAATAATTTATCTCTTCGGTTGTAAAGTCCATTAAAGTTAAAAAACTTCTATTTTTTAAATTAAAACCCATAATTCATTCCCCTCAAATTATATAAAATTTATTCTTCTTTAGGATCTCTAGTCATCAACATATCTACTGTCTCTATCGGATCTTCATCTTCAAAAAGCACACGATAAATTGCATTAATTATTGGCATTTCAACATTATTATCAATTGACAATTGATGAGCGGATTTTGCCGTGATAACGCCTTCTGCAACCATTTCCATATTTGCAAGAACTTCTTCAAGGATCTTTCCTTTACCAATTTCTTTTCCAACAAATTGATTGCGACTATGTCTGCTGGTGGCTGTAACAATAAGATCGCCGATACCGCTAAGTCCAGAAATCGTTGTTGGATCTGCACCCATTTTTTCAGCAATTCTCATAATTTCAGCAGCTCCTCTAATAATTAAAGCCGCTATGGAATTATCACCAAATCCTACTCCTTTACAAATGCCGGCTGCTATTGCTATTACATTTTTTAATGCTCCTCCTAATTCCACACCGATTATATCTTTCGAATAATATATTCGCAATCTTTCAGTCATAAAAATTGATTGAACTTTTTTGGCTATTTTAACATTTTTAGAAGCTGCAACTAATAAAGTTGGTAAGTTTTCACATACTTCTTCTGCGTGGCTTGGACCGGATAACGCAACCATTCCTTGATAGGGAAATGTAAATGTTTCGGTAATTACTTCACTCAATCTTTTATGTGTCTCAGGTTCCAATCCTTTTGATAAATTAACGATTATTGGATTTGATAAAATTTTATGTCTATTTATTTTTTTGCAAACACCTCTCATTGTATGAGAAGGAACTGCCAAAATGATCATTTCCGGATCATCTAAGACATCGGATAATTTGTTAGTAAAAGTGATCAAATCTGGAATTCGTTTTATTGGGAGCAGATCATTAACATGATTTTTATTAATACTTCTTACTCTTTCTTTTCCATATTCCCATACAGATATCGTATTATTCAATTCGAATAAATGTAGGGCAATCGTTGTTCCCCAAGAACCACCACCAATAATTGAAATTTTCATAATGTTATTCCTGAATTCCTATTTTGCTCTTGATAAATATTTTCCGTTACGAGTATCAATTTTAACTTCTTCGCCTTCGTTAATAAATATAGGAACATCCACAACCAATCCTGTCTCAAGTGTTGCCGGTTTTGTTACCGAAGTAGCTGTATCGCCTCTTACACCTGGATCTGCATGTTTAATTTTTAAATTAACCGCTGTGGGCAGTTCCATACCAACTGGTTTCTCATCATATACCAACACCTTAACAGTTTGATTTGCTATTATATAATTCATGCTATCGCCAATTATATTGTCGCTAATTGGCATTTGTGCAAAAGTTTCCTTATCCATAAAATAATAATTCAATCCGTCAGAATATAAATATTCCATTTCCCTTGCTTCCACTCGTGCTTCTTCTACCTTTTCACCGCCGCGAAAAGTGTTATTAATGACCTTCCCTGATTCAATGCTTTTTAATTTCGTCTTAACTAAAGCACCACCTCTACCAACTTTGGCATGTCGATATTCAATTATTTTATATAGTTCATCGTTATATATTATTACCATTCCCACTCTAAAATCAGATGTTGACGCCATAAAATCCCCTTTATTTTTTTCTGTGATAATATACTATTATTAAACGAAATGTTCAATCTTTTTATTAATCAATTTTAGGACACGAATATATTATAATATTTTGCAACGAATTACTCAAATTACTCGAATGGAAATTAAAAAGGAAAACGGAACCAAGTGAAATATTATAATAATTCGTTGCCATTATTTTTTTATTTGTGCCATTAGCAAAATTTGTTGCAAAAAAACAATTTCATAATCTCGTTGTAATAAAATCGTAGAAAAAGATATTAATTTTGTTAAAAAAATATTAATTTAAACCCGATGAAAAATATTTTTAAGGAAAAATTGAAATGAAAAAAAGAGTGGCAATATTAATCTCCGGTCATGGAAGCAACATGGAAGCAATTATTAAAAATAGTAGAAATGGTATTTTGAAAGATCATTGTGAAATCGTGCTGGTTTTATCAAATAGAGAAAATGCTGAAGGTTTACAAATCGCCAGTTCTTATGGAATTGAAACAATTTGTATAATTTCCAAAGGTAAAAAAAGAGAAGATTATGATTTGGAATTGGTCTCTTTTTTAAAGCAATACGAATTAGATTATATTATTCTTGCCGGATTTATGAGAATTCTATCATCGGCATTTATTAAAACATTTAAAAACAGAATAATAAATATACATCCGGCTGACACCGATAAATTTAAAGGACTTGGAGCTTATGAATGGGCTTTCAATAACAGACTTGATTCAACAAAAATTACAGTTCACTTTGTTGACAACGGAGTTGATACGGGAAAAGTAATTGGAAAATGTAATGTTGATCTAAAGGATGCAAAGACATTATCTGAAGTGAAAAATCGTGGATTGAAAGTTGAACATAAATTTTATAGTGAAATGTTAGAAAAAGTATTTAATGAAAAATAAAATCAAAAACTGTAAAGCGGTTAATTATTAAACTTAATCCACTTAGTGGATTTTGGAAGCTCAATTAATTTCTACTTTTCACTTTCTCAATAAAATATTTATGAATACGAAAATCATCTGTCAATTCTGGATGGAAAGTAGTTCCTAAGTGTAATTTATTTTCGACTAAAACAGGTTTGCCATCCAAAGTTGCCAATACTTTTATATCATTTCCAACTTGAATAATTTTGGGAGCTCGAATAAAAATTGCTTGAAATGGCTTCTTCGAATCATCAAACTTTAAATCAATATTATCAATGAAAGATTCAATTTGAGAACCATAAGCATTTCGTTCAATAGTAACATTTAAAACTTCCAATTGTAAAACTTTTTTATTATTTATCCCTTTTCCTTGAACAATTATTCCTGCACAAGTCCCAAATGTATGTTTAGTTTTAGCAAATTTTTGCAAATTATCAAAAGTGATCTCATGATCCAATTGTTTAGAGAATGCTGTTGTTTCGCCACCCGGAATAATTAAACCGTCAATATCATTTAATTGTTGAGAATACTTTACAATAACACTTTTTACAGAGAGTGATTCCAGTATTTCTTTATGTTTAAAATATGCTCCTTGAATACCAAGAATTCCAATTGTTAGCAATTATTACCAGCCCCTTTTCGCTAATTTTTCTTCTTCGGGCAAACTTTTTGCAGGCATTCCGACCATTGCATCTTTCAATCCTGTGGAGACCTCCAATAAAACTTTTGGATCATTATAGTAAGTAACTGCTTTCACGATCGCTTCTGCTCTTGATTTAGGATCTTCCGATTTGAAAATTCCGGAACCAACAAAAACACTTTCGGCTCCTAATTGCATCATTAACGAAGCATCGGCAGGAGTTGCAATTCCACCGGCAGCAAAATTTGGAACGGGCAATTTACCTTTTGCAGCGACCTCTTTAATAACTGAAATTGGTGCACCTAATCTTTTTGCTTCTGACATCAATTCATCGTTATTCATCATTTGCAATTTTCTGATTCCTCTATTTACACTACGCATATGTCTTACTGCTTCAACAATATCTCCGGTTCCTGCTTCACCCTTTGTTCTCATCATTGCAGCACCTTCTCCTATTCGTCTAAGTGCTTCACCTATCTCGCGACAACCACAAACAAATGGTACTTTAAAATCATATTTCCAGATATGATTTTCTTCATCAGCTGGAGTTAGAACCTCAGATTCATCAATAAAATCAACTCCGATTTCTTCTAATATTTGCGCCTCTGCAAAGTGACCAATTCGACATTTTGCCATTACGGGAATCGAGACAGCTTCTTTTATTTTCAAAATCATTTCCGGATCGCTCATCCTTGCAATTCCACCATAAGTTCGTATATCGGATGGTATCCGTTCTAAGGCCATAACCGCTGCTGCACCGGCATCTTCAGCTATTTTTGCCTGTTCAACATTAGTTACATCCATTATCACGCCACCTTTTAACATTTCTGCTAAACCAACTTTTACTTTAAATGATTTGTTTTCCATTTTAACCTCTTAATTATATTTTTCTATATTGTTTTTAACTTCTAAAATTAATTCATTTGGAGTGCTTGCTCCTGCTGTGATTCCAATTGTATCTACATCTTTCAACCAAGCTGGATCTACATCTTCCCAAGATTGGATTTGGTAACTCTTTGAATTAATTTTTTTTGAAATTTTATATAATCTTTTTGTATTAGCCGAAGTAAAACTACCAATTATTAAAACGATATCATTTTGTTTTGCAATTCGCATCACCTCATTTTGGTTTTTGCGACTTGGCTTACAAATCGTATTTACAGCTTGCATATCATCGGATTTTAATGATAGTGCTTTAACAATATTTTGATAATTTGAAAGCATTTGTGTACTTTGAGATACGATCCCGATTTTTTTTGCATTGCTAATATTTTTTGCTTCCGAAACAGAACTTACGACATTACATTTTTTAACTTGCGATACAATTGCTTTCACTTCATCGTGTTCATGATCACCAATAATAATTATTTTTCTATTTTCATCTTCCAATTCTTTTACGACTGTATGAATATGTTTTACCAATGGACAAGTTGCATCTATTATTTTTATCTTTCGTTTTTTTAACTCTTCCATTATTTTTGTTTCTGTCCCGTGTGCCTGTAATAATACCGGCATATCAACAATTTCATCAATTGAATTTACAACAATTATTCCAATTTTAGATAAATTCTTTACTACTTTTTCATTATGAACGATATTGTTGAGCATTGCTATTTTCCCATATTTTTTCGTTGCTTCTTTTGCCTTTTCAATTGCTAAATTTACACCCGAACAGAATCCGCAATTTTTAGCAATATCTATTTTGAATTTTTTTATTTTTTTAAAATCGTTCATTTTTTTATAATACTTCTCCAATGGCTTTAATAACTAATTGGATCACCTTTTCAAGTGGTTTATCAAATTTTATTCCACTGGCATAAGGATGTCCACCTCCGCCAAATCTGTGTGCAATACCGTTAATTTTTACATTATCCTTAGAGCGTAAATTTACACTGATCTTACCATTCTTCATTTCTTTAATAATAACACATACTTTTAAATTTTTTATTGATCTAACAACATCGCAAAAGCCCTCTATTTCTTCGATCTTGACATTATATTCTTTTAAAATATCTTGAGTAATAATAAACCAAACCACTTTTCCGCCATATTCAACTTGTAGATTCTGCAGAATATGTCCTAATAATTTAACACACGCTAAACTTTTTTGTTCATATAAATTTTCATATATTTCTGATGGCTTAATACCAGTTTTAACCAATTCGCTTGCCATTTTGTGTGCTTCCGGATTTGAATTATCATAGTGAAAATATCCGGTATCGGTAACTAATGCACAATATAAAAACAATGCAATTTTTTTATCTATGAATTTGGGATTGAATTTTTTGATAAATTGATAAATTAAATATCCTGTTGAATTTGCCGATATGTCAATGATTTCTTGAGAAAACAAATTTTGAGTATGTTTTGGATGATGATCAATAGAAACAATTGTTATCTTATTTTCTTTAGCATCTTTTGCAATTTTTTTTATTCTTTCGTATTTACTTACATCTAAGGCAATTAACATATCACTTGATTTTAAAAAATAATCATCTGAATAAGTGTTAATTACATTCTCTTTATCCAAAAATTTATAAATGCTCGGAGTTGAGGAAATATTTAAAATGTTTACATCTTTTCCCAAATACTTCAAATAATAATATAATGCTAATTCGCTTCCCAGCCCATCTCCATCCGGATGAATATGTGTTGTTATTGTTATTCGACTTGCAAATTTAAGTCGCTCATTTAATTCTTTCCAATTACTGTCTGATATCATTTTACCTTGTCTTTCAATTTGTTTTTGTTTTCATTTTTCCAAACCTATATTTTACAAAATATTTTTATAATTTAAAACCATTACTTTCTTTTTTTTAAATAATTGTTTATATTAATATAATAAAGGAGATGTTTTATGAAAAAATATTTAATATTAATAATTTCCCCCATATTGGTTATATTGTTTATGAGTTGTAATGTAACAAATTCTTCACAAATAAAAGTTAAGACAGGTTTGGATGTCTTAATTGAAGATAAATTCAAGATCTTAAAAGGTATGAAAGTGGGAATTGTTGCAAATCATACAAGTGTTGATAAAAATGGGAAACACATAGTTGATATTATTAATAATTTTGAGAATACAAAGGTTGTAGCTATTTTCGCTCCTGAACATGGATTTAGAGGCGAAGCGGCAGCGGGAAAATATGTAGAAGATAATATCGATCCAGCAACAAATGCTCCAATTTTCAGTATATATGGAAAACATAGAAAACCAAATTCAGAAATGTTGAAAAATGTTGATGTGCTAATATTCGATATTCAAGATATTGGGTCTCGATTTTATACTTACATTTCTACGATGGGTAATATTATGGAAGCCGGAGCGGAGAATGATATCCCGGTTATAATTCTTGATAGGCCAAATCCAATTGGTGGATTAGTAGAAGGTAATGTATTAAATAAAAATTATAGATCATTTGTTGGAATGTTCCCAATTCCAATTCGGCATGGAATGACTGTTGGAGAGTTGGCTAATATGATCAAACATGAAAAATGGATAAATGAAGCAGAAAAATTAGAATTAAAAGTTATAAAATTAGAAAAATGGAATCACCAAATGTACTTTCCACAAACGAATATGAATTGGATAGATCCATCGCCGAATATGAGAAATTTTAATGAGGCAATATTATATCCCGGAATGTGTCTATTTGAAGCAACAAATTTTTCAGAAGGAAGAGGAACAGAACATCCTTTTGAGTGGGTAGGCGCTCCATTTATAAATAGTAAAGAAATTATCAAAAATTTAAATAAAATAGATCTAAAAGGTGTAAAGTTTGAAGCAATTACTTTTAGACCGAAAGATATGCCCGGATGCGTTACCAATCCCAAATTTGAAAATAAAATAGTAAATGGAATTTCAATCAAAGTAACAGATCCTGCAAAATTTAAATCTGTAAACTTTGGTGTTCATTTAATTGCTTTATTAAGAGATATGTATCCTAATGATTTCTCTATTAACAGAACGAATTGGATGGATAAACTTTGGGGCAATGATTCGTTCCGTAAGATGTATAATAATAATAGATCAGCTAATGAAATAATAAATGCCTATCAATTAAAGTTGAAAAAATTCATTGATTTAAGAAAAAAGTATCTTTTTTATGATTAGTTTTGATTTTTCATATAATTTTATTATTATTGGCAACAAATAAATATTAAGAAAATAGGAAATAGTTTATAATATGTTCAGAAAAAAAACACCACACATCTTCAAAATAATAATAACAATTATTATTATACATCAAATTTTTACCGTTAAAGCATTTTCAAAAGATGATTTTAAAGGAATAACAGAATATCCTGTTTTAGAATTTTCTTCAGGCATAACAATACCCGGTGGAAGAAATGTAAGAAATTCATTTAATAACGGTGCTTCATTTACAATAAAAGCTAAAATTCCCAAATTAATTAAGATAAAAAATTTATATCTTGATACAGGAATAGAGAGTGGTTTTTACAACATTGGTTCTGAATATAGCAATTTGTTAGATATCCCAATATTTGTTTATTTTGGTTTTAGTAGATATGATCTTCCCAATAGAAAATTAAATATTATTCCAGAAGTTGGATTCGGTGTACATATGCAATCTTGCAATAACAACAGATTTAACGGTATTAGTTTTGGTATCACACCAAATATTAGTATAAAATATAAAATTAATAAAAAAGTAACGATATTATCTAAATTAAGAATAATTGAGATAATCAGATCACAAGAAACTCAAGAATGGGTCGATCTCAGATTAGGATTTAGTTACACTATTTTGGATCAACCTATTGAACTACATAAACCAAAACCAATGTATAAATAAGTCAATAGGAACTTAATGGCAGTAAAAGCAATTGGACTAATATCCGGTGGATTGGATTCTGTTTTGGCAGTTGCATTGTTGCAAAAGCAGAATGTTGAGGTTATTGGAGTACAAATACTAAATGGATTCTCAAATGTTAATTTAGATAATTATCGTGAATTTGATGCATATAAATCTTCGCAAGAATTGAATTTCCCATTATTACCGATAGATGTTACAAAAGAATATTGGAATATATTATTACATCCAAAACACGGATATGGAAAGAATGTAAATCCTTGTATTGATTGTCATGCTTTCATGTTTAAAACAGCTAAAAAAGTTATGGAAGACCATAATGCAGATTTCGTTTTTACCGGTGAAGTATTAGGACAAAGACCAATGAGTCAAATGCTACCAACTTTAAATATAATTGAAAAAGAGAGTGGTTTGGTTGGAAAATTATTAAGACCCCTTTCGGCAAAATTATTAAAACCAACGGATGCAGAAAAAGATGGAAGAATTGACAGAAATCTACTTAAAGATTTTCAAGGAAGGAATAGGACACCACAACTAAATTTAGCTAAAAAATTCGGGATCGAACATATTGCAAATGCCAGCGGAACAGGTTGTTATCTGACCGATCCGTATTATGCAAAAAAGATGAAAGATGTTTTTAAACATATTGGCAAAGATAATCTTTCACAAACCGATGTAGAAATATTATCTATAGGAAGGCATTTTAGGTTAAATGAGAATTGTAAATTAATTGTCAGCAGAGACGAAGCAGAATATTACAAATTACTAAAATTCAAAAAGAATAATTATTATTTTGAAATTCTAAATTATGCCGGAGCGATCGGAATTGGAATTGGTAATTTTGACAATGATAACTTAACTTTGGCTTCTCAAATTATTGCAAGATATAGTAACGGCAAAAATGAGGATGATGTAAAGATCAAAATTGATTATGACAACAATTCCATAAAAGAACTTATAATCGATCCACTTCCAATTAATTCAATAAAATTAAAATCACTTATGATATAATGACACAAAGGTAAAAAAATGAAAATAAGTAAACATACGACTGAACAGCAAAATGAACACAGTAAATTCATCGACAAAATGAATACAGAAGAAATATTAACTTTAATGAATTCGGAAGATAAAACAATTCCATTAGCGGTAGAAAAAGCAATCCCAAAAATTGAAGAATTTACAGAAAATGTGATCCGTTCTTTTAACAACGGTGGTTCATTATATTATGTCGGTGCGGGAACAAGTGGACGACTTGGAGTGCTTGACGCTTCAGAAATTCCTCCAACATTTTCCGCCTCGCCTAAACTTGTACAAGGAATTATTGCAGGTGGACTAAAAGCATTAACAACAGCAGTTGAAGGAGCTGAAGATTATCCCGAAGATGGAAAACAAATTATTATTGATAAAGGAATTACAAAAAATGATTGCGTGCTCGGAATTACAACAAGTGGAATGGCTGCTTATGTTATGGGAGCTTTGGAACAGGCAAAAGAAATCGGTGCATCAACGGGTTTATTGATTTGTAATGAATTCAAAGATAGAGAATATATTGACACCGTAATAAAGGTAATTGTTGGACCTGAAATAGTAACTGGCTCTACAAGAATGAAAGCCGGAACTGCTACAAAATTAGTAATAAATATGATAACAACAACGGCAATGATCCGCATCAATAAAACTTATGGAAATCTAATGGTTGACCTTATGGCATTGAATAAAAAACTCTGGGATCGTGGAGCTCGCATAGTAAAACATTGCACGAATATTGAATACGACAGATCATTGGAAATTCTTAAAGAAGCCGAAGGAAAAGTTAAAACTGCATTGGTAATGGGCTCTCTAAATATCTCTTATGAAGAGGCTACAAATAGATTAGAAAAAGTAAATGGAAATTTGAGAGATGTTTTAGAAAAAGAAAATGTAACTTTGAATTTATAGAAAAAAATAAACTTAATCAAAAAAACTAAATGAATTACCACTATTTTTAAATAGTGGATGAAAGATTATAATAGGAGAAACGGCTTCAGCCGAATAGATATTTTTTTGGACTAAAGTCCGTTATCATTTATTATTATCATCTACGGCATAAATGCCGTAGCAATTCAGTTCTTATGCAACAGATAACCCTACACTTTATTTTTTTTAGAAAAGTTTTTATTTTGTTGAACTCTTTCAGAGTTCTTTTTTTATCACTCATTTCACTTCTACAGGTTTCACCTGTAGTTATTAATATTTAACCGCTTTAGCGGTTTCTATTTCCTAACTATTATTTTAGAATCTATAAATTAGATACATTTTAATAACTTGCTGTTTCGCAGTATTATATCTACGAAGTAGATCAATGTTAATAACTACGGATGAAATCCGTAGAAACCAATATACTCACAATAAAAAACTACGAAGTAGTTTAATTTTTTTCTATTATACTTCTTTTATCTCACCATCATCCAACTCGACAACCGGATAATCAAAAATATCTTTATATTTATCAGCTTTGAATGTATGAATTGGAACTATGTTTTTGGGTTTTATTGCTTTAACTAATTTTTAACTGATATGTTTTTTATAATTTTACTAATGTACTTTTTTGAATATTCTTTACAAAGTGATAATAGATTATCTGAAACATTTTTTGCATTTTGAACAAATTCAGATAAAACATCTATAGTAACAATTTGAATAAAAACAACTGATTTCATTGTTGGAATCAAATAAACTCCGCTTTTAATTTCTTTTAATTTCATATTGTTATTATTGTCTGTAAAACATTCTAGCAAATTTCCTTCTAATACAATTGTTGGAAAAATGAAATTGAATTGTGAACCACGTGATTCATCTTTAAGTAATTTTGCTTCTGAAGCTTTTGATACGCCAGTTACTGCTTTGTAAACATTGTCATTTTTTGTAAGAGCCAGAGTGCCTCCATAGGCTATTCTTGATTTTTTTTTATCCAAGGAATATTCAATTTAGGACACCATTTCTTTTCTAGAAAGATTTTTCTTGTGAAAGAAGAATTTAAACAACATGTAAATAAATCATTATACCCTTCAGCCGCATGCTTAGATGTAAAAAGTATCCAAGGATACTTTTTTGATGATTTGCACTCAATAACCCAAGATATATTAATATTCGAAGTATATTTATCAATTGCAGTAGCAATAACATCCATTTCACGCATTTTACCAGTTTCAGGATCAATAAAGTAAGAAGATTGATCCACGCCAAATCCGTTTCTTCTGAATATATCTGCGACTTTCATTTCTAGTGGATATCCTTCTTTTTTCAACCAATCAGCAACTTTAACCTTTAAATCATTTTTCATTTTCTACTCCTCTCCACTATTTTTATCTCGTCATCAGTCAATCCGTATAATTCATAAACCATTTTATCTATTTTATCTTCAATTTCGTTGCTTGGATTAGAATAAATATTTTCTACTTCTTCGGCAATTTTAATAACAATTGAACTATTGTTTTTTGGTATTGGAAATGTTTTAAGTTCATTTACTTTAAATTGAGGAAATAATTTTCTTTGATGTTTTGCAAAAGTTGTAGCAAACCAAAATGATATTAATTTTGAATTTAAAATTCCAATTAAAGATTTTATTGAATATAAAGCATTTTTTTTAGTTCTGACTACCATATAATTATTGTCGCAAACAGCATTAATATTGATAATTGATGAAATAATCGCATAGGGTAATTCCGAAGGTATCTGTCTAACAAAAATTCTTTCTCCTTTAAACAGTTCTGGTATTCTTCTACGAGAAAGATTTTCCCCATATTTAATATATTGTCCACTCCAATTATATCCATATCTTTTAATGTCAGAACCATCTATATATTTTATCCAATTTTTATCAATCTTTTTAGTGTTATGGTATACTCTGTTTTCTTTCATTTCTTTAGTTTGTTTAGGTATTCCTTCACCAACAGTATATGCTTGGATACCATTTTTAACATCAAAAAAGGAATCCAAAAATGTAGAAATATCATTGATTTTTTTTATAATTAATCCCAATTTAGAATTAGCATATATTTTATAGTTTATTATTGAACCACTATTATTTAAATAATTTTTGGCATTTGTTTTTGATATAAGATTAAATTTATGTCCTCTCAGTTCGTAAGCCTTAAGTTTATTTACACCTTTTTTTGATAATATAATAATAGAAGCATCTACATTTGCATTATCAAATGTTTTATTTCTATCATTTATTAATATAACATTATTATAATTATTTAATACAAAATTACGAAATTGAGAATTAGTTGGCAAAGTTAACCAATTGTTTGGAATGATTAATGAAATTATTTCATTATTCTGAGTTATTAAATTTGCTAATTCACTAAATAAAATATATGTATTTAATTTAAATTGAGTTAATTGAAATCTAGAATTGAAATATGATTTTTCCTGTTTTGTTATTAATTCTCTTGAAAAAATATACGGCGGATTACCAATAACAATATCAAACCCAACAAAATTACCATCATCATCTAAAACTTCCGGAAATTCAAATCTCCATTCAAAAGCATTTTCATAGATTTTATTACTCTTTATATCTTCTATCTCTTTCTCTAATTTTCTTGATTTTGCCGTCAGTTTTTTAAGTTTTTTATTCCATTTCTTTTTTTCTGTCTTTGTCATCTCAAACATTCTCGTTTGATTTGTCATTGAGAAAATTTCGCCATCTAATTTTTGCAGTCGTTTAAATTTGGGGTCATTATGAGAAATCTCACTTCTAAAATCGCTCTTAAT
>JAUVLI010000004.1 GCA_030600775.1 Fidelibacterota bacterium
ATTGGAATTCATACATTGCTTGCAAAGTTCCTTGACTAACCTCCGCTTGATAGGGGGTATATGCAGTTGCAAATTCGGATCTGGAAATTAAAAAATCGACAACTTTTGGAATAAAATGGTCATAAGCACCACCACCTAAAAAGTTACTTACTTTTTCTGTTGAAAAATTTTTTGAAGTGATTTGTAAAATTTCTTTCTCGATTTCAAGTTCACTTAATGATTCGGGTAATGATAATTTTTGATCAGATTTTAACACTTTTGGAATTGATTCTAAAAGCTCTTCAAAACTATCAACACCAATCTTTTTAAGCATTTCATTTATATCATTTTTTGTATTTGGAATATAACTCATCATTAAGCTCCGTAATTAGTTTCAAAAAAAATTATTTGCCAACAAATTCTTTATATGATTTGCTGTCCATTAGATTTTTTAATTCGCTTTTATCTGAAAATTCAATTTTTATTATCCATCCTTTTTCATAAGGATCGGAATTTATTGTTTCTGGTTTGTCATTTAATGATTCATTTACTTCCATTACTTTTCCTGATAGTGGTGATAACATATCTGAAACTGTTTTTACGGCTTCAATTGTTCCGAATGGTTCATTTTCATTTATTTCATCATCAACTTCTGGTAATTCAATAAAAACAACATCGCCTAATTCACCTTGTGCAAATTCTGTAATTCCAATAGTAGCAATATTGCCATCAATTTTTATCCATTCATGATCTTCTGAATATTTTAAATTATCTGGGTAGTTCATCATATTCTCCTTTATTTTTATTGATATAATTTAGTTAAAAATTGTAGAAAAACAAAATGTTTTATTTAGTTAATATTAATAAAATTTACCAAACAATTGTAAAGTAGAAGAATAATTTGTAAACTTAAAATATGTAAAAAAATGAAAAAATGATAAGTTAAATAGCTGAGCAAATGAAAACAAATTTTAACAATTTAATTTCTTAATCAAAAATATTTCCTTATATTATTTGAAAAAAAGGAGGAAACCAAAATGCAAAAAGAAATTAAAACAAATGATTCATTTACCTATCGTTTTATGAATGTCTTTTTGAAACCATCTGCTGCTTTTCAATCAATTAAAGCAAAAATGACTTGGAAACAGACGATCATTCCGATAATAATTCTTATTTTAGTAAGTATGATTGGTTATAAATTAATGCTTCCTGTTACTGTTATCGAAGCAGAAAAAAGAATAACAAAAGTTGAAAGATTAACAAATGAGCAAAAGACAGAACAGATTCAAAAAACTGAAAAAAGAATGAATGGACCAATTCCTTACATTGGAATTGTTGTTTCTCAGCCAATAATTATTATAGTAATTGGAGCAATATTTCTATTTTTTGGTAATATTATTGGTGGAGGGAAAACTGAAATTTTGAAAATGATAGGAGTTACATTATATGTTCAAATGCTTGATATAGTAGTGAGTATAATTAAAATTCCACTTATGTTGTCTCAAAGAACTGTAGATATTCAAACGAGTTTGGCTTTGTTATTTCCTGAAGTAGATAAATCAAATGTTTTTTATAATATTGCCGCTCAATTTGATATTTTCACAATTTGGAAAATTATATTATGGATAATTGCTTTTGAAATAATTTATAAATATTCTGCTAAAAAGTCATCCTATCTTGTTATTCCAATTTGGGTAATAATAGCTGCTGTTAGTGTATTTTTCTCAAGCATGAACTTTGGGGGATAATATTTTTTGAAAGTTTGAAAAGCAAATTTGAGCATTTCATATTAAAATTTAGGAAGATTATTGATCTTCCGAAGTTTTTTGTTTTTTTGACAACTTTTATTTAAATTATGTGTCTAATAATAATATATTTTGGGGAAAATATATTAAAATGTTTATAAACGATGTTGAAAGGTAAAATGGAGTGATTTGATGATAATGAAGAGAGCAATATTAATAATTTTAATTTTCAATCTTACTTTTTTATTTGCACAAAATGATGAAACGATGTCTCTTAATGATTGTATTGATCTGGCGATAAAAAATAATCCAACTTTAGAAAAAAGCGAATTGACGGTTGACCAAATGCATGTGAACACAAAAAAGGCATATTCATATCTTTATCCAAGTGTGAGTTTGTCAGCAAGCAGCTCTGCATCGGAGAGTGGCGATTGGGATGCGGGGTGGAATGCAGGTGCATCTGTAAGTCAAAGTATTTATCACCCGGGAATATTTTCCGGGATTAATCAAGCAAAGATAAGTGAAAAAATGTCACGAATAAATAATGGCAATGTTATTTCTCAAATTCGGGAAAGCATATCGAGTTGTTTTTATCAAATATTGGCTTCCCAAAGTTTGATGAATGTATATGAAAAGAATATTCTTTTTTCTGAAGAGAATTTAAAAACGATCCGCAATATGTATGAATTGGGTTCAAGGACAGAATCAGATGTATTGAAAGCCGAAGTGCAAAAGAGCACATTTGAATCACAATTACTTCAAGAAAAACAGAATAGATTGGGATTAAAGAGATCATTGAATTTATTTATGGGTAGAAATGCAGATGTAAATTTAACATTAAAAGAATCAGTTGTAAACGAATTGGAAATTCCGAGCATTGATCAAGCAAAAAAACTTCTATTTAAAAATAATCCCGAATTACACATCTTACAACAAGAAAAGAAAGTTCAACAATTGTCTTTGAAAATTTCTAAAGAGTCATATTTACCTTCGCTGTCCGCATCTTATTCGTATTCCAAAGGTGAAAGTCGTGGAGCTGAAACAACAAATAATTCAATTTCATTAAATGCAGGAGTTACAATATTTAATGGATTTAATAAAAAACATTCTGTTGAATATGAAAAGATCGGTTTAAAAACTGTAGAAGTAAAGATCAAAGAAAAAAAGCAAGAGCTGGAACAGATACTAATGCAATATTATACATCTTATGAGACATATATAAAATTAATAAAAAATAAAAGAAATAGAATTGAAGTCGGCAAAAAGGGATTTAGAATTGGTTACTCAACAATATCAAATTGGATCAAGTACAATTTTAGAACAAATGAACGCTCAATTATCTGTGTTGAACGCAGAAAGCGCCTTGGTTAAATCGAAATATTCAAAGAAGATCATTGAAGTACAAATACAAGAATTAATAGGATAAATAAAAGGAATTATTTATGAAGAAATGGATTATTATCGGAGTCGTAATTTTAGTAGTTGGAGCAGTTGTTGTTCTAAATGTGTTGCAAAAAAAGGAAAAAGCTATCCAAGTGCAAACAACGAAAGTGAAATTAACGACAATTGAATCAAAAGTATCGGCAAGTGGTACGATATTACCTGTAATACAAGTAGATATTAGTGCAAATGTTGCTGGCGAAATTACCAAGATGTATATAAAAGAGGGAGAATTTGTAGAAGAGGGACAGGTTTTGGCTCAATTGGATAAGGTGAGATATGAGGCGGAATTGGACAGAGCAAAGTCCGTATATAATTCTCGGAAATCTTCACTCGGTCTTACTAAAAAGGAATTAAAACGAAGCAAGGCACTTTATAAAGCAAAAAATATTAGCGAATCACAGTTAGATCAAGTAGTGGCAAATTATGAAATAGGAACGAATAATTTAGAGCAGGCAAAGGCCTCTTTAGATCAAGCAAAAGATAATTTAAATAAGACAACTATTTTTGCACCAATTTCCGGAACTGTGATTGCTCTTCGCAAGGAACAGGGCGAAATTGCAATGGGTTCAACTTTTCAAGCAGATATTATTATGTCAATTGGTGATCTAACACAAATGGAAGTGGAGGTAGAGGTAAATGAAAATGATGTAGTTGAAGTGAGTATTGGCGATTCGGTGGATATAGAAATTGATGCTATTCCGGATACTTCATTTAAAGGAGTAGTAACGGAAATTGCTCATTCTGCTTCTACATTAGGTGCCGGCACTCAAGAATCTGTTACTAATTATAATGTAGTTGTTAGTATGTTAGAAATTCCAAAAGAATTACGGCCTGGAATGAGTGCAGCTGTAGAAATTTTAACAGAAAAGCACGAGAATGTAATAGGTGTTCCGATTCAAAGTATAACAGTGCGTCCAGAAAATAAAGTAAATATAAAAACATTGAAAAGGGATAATCGATCTGGGAAAAAAGCAGATAAAAAATCAATGAAAGGTGATTCATCAAAGGTAGAAAAGACATCAGGATACAACATGTATAAGAAAGAAAAGATGTTGGAGGTAGCATTTATTGTTATTGATGATACGGTTAAGGCAGTGCCGATAGAAATAGGAATAGCAAGTGAAGATCTTTTTGAGATAAAATCAGGATTATCTGTTGGTGATGAAATCGTAACAGGAAGTCATGCAGCATTAAGCAGAGAATTGCAGACGGGAAAGCTGGTTGAAAAAGATTCTGCAGATGGAAAAAACAAACATGGTAAACGAAAAGAAAGAAGGTAAAAAGTGGCATTATTAGAATTAAATAATATTTACAAAACATACAAAATTGGTACTGTTGAAGTACATGCTTTACAAGGATTGAACGCTGTTATCGAAAAGAATGAATATGTGTCAATTATGGGACCATCCGGTTCGGGGAAATCAACTTTGATGAATATAATTGGTTGTCTTGATACTCCAACAGAAGGAAACTATTTGCTTGATGGATTAACTGTGCATTCTAATGATCCGGAAAAAGGAAAATTGGATGATAATAAATTGGCTGAAATCCGCAATCAAAAAATTGGTTTTGTATTTCAAACATTTAATTTGCTACCGAGAGCAACAGCATTGCACAATGTAGAATTACCATTGATCTATGCAGGAATATCTAAAAAAGCGAGAATGGAAAAAACACATTCTACATTAATTAAAGTTGGACTTGGTGATCGTATATATCATAGACCTAACGAATTGTCTGGTGGTCAACGACAAAGAGTAGCAATAGCAAGAGCTTTAGTAAATAATCCGTCAATTATTTTAGCCGATGAACCAACAGGAAATTTAGATAGTAAAACAAGTGCCGAAATTATGGTTCTTCTCGATAAATTGCATTCGGCTGGAAATACGATCATTCTTGTTACACACGAACATAATATTGCAGAACATGCACATAGAATTATTACACTTCTGGATGGAAAAGTTTCTAAAGACAGCAAAACGGGAAAAGGCAATATAAAACAAATGATTGAAAATAACTAAAGTTTATATTTAAAAGGAAAAATATTAATGGGGCAATTGTGGGAAAGTTTTGTTATGGCTTTCAAAGATGTGTTTGCAAATAAGACGAGAAGTTTTTTAACTATGCTTGGAATTATTATTGGAATTTTGTCAGTATCGCTTATGGGAACTGCAATTTCTGGAATTAATGATACATTTGAAAATAGTATGGAAATGATTGGAAATGATGTGCTTCATCTACAAAAATATCCTTGGTTCATGAAAGGTGGTGATTGGTGGGATTTTAGGAATCGTCCTGAAATGAAGGTAGAATATGCAGATAAAATATTACAAAGATCAAAAAATATTTCTTTTGCTACTCCGGAAATGCAAAATATGAGAAATGTAAAATATGGTGATAATTCTATTCAAGGTGTGTTTATTGATGCAGCAAATTGGCAATTGCAACATGTGAATTCATTAAAGTTTGAGGATGGCAGGTTTTTTACAAAGTCAGAAGATAGGAATGCATCAAAGGTGGTAGTGATCGGTTATGGAATTAAAGACAATTTGTTTCCAAATCAAAATCCTATTGGTGAGGATATAAAAATTAGAGGAATGAAATATAAAGTGATTGGGGTATTGAAAGAACAGGGGAAATTTTTGGGATTATTTAGTTTTGATAATATGGTAATTATTCCTTTGAAATCAGCATATTCAATCTTTGGTCGCAGAAGACATATGTCAATAACTCTAAAAGTTCGTGAAGGAGTTGATATTAAAACAGCTAAAGATGAAGTTACTATGATAATGCGTTCATTAAGAGGATTGAAACCATCAGAAAAAAATAATTTTGAAATTAATCAACAAGAAGCATTTCGTGAACAATTTTCTGCTATTAAAATGGGAATATCAGGTGTTGGTTTTGGAATAACTGCTTTGGCTTTATTAGTTGGTGGAATTGGTATTATGAATATTATGTTCGTTAGTGTAAAAGAAAGAACCAAAGAAATTGGAATTCGTAAAGCTCTCGGAGCCAAGCAGAATGTTATTCTTTTTCAATTTTTAAGTGAAGCAGTGATTATTGCTGTAATTGGAGGAATGATTGGATTAATTATTACTACGAGTTTGGTAGGATTATTGAATAAATTCTTTGTTGCTTCATTATCAATTAAATTAGTAATTATATCATTGTCTGTTTCTATTATAACTGGTGTATTGTCGGGAATTGTACCGGCAAGAAAAGCAGCAAAACTTGATCCAATCGATGCAATCAGATATGAATAAATATCAAGAAGGAAATTTATGAATTTTAAAGAAATATTATATTCTTCATTTGATTCAATACGACAAAATAAAACAAGATCTTTTTTGACTTTATTAGGTGTTATTATTGGTATTTTTTCAATCATCGGTGTGATGACGGCAATGAACATTTTATCATCTTCTATGGAGACAAATTTAAGTTCGTTAGGTACAAACACATTTCAAGTACAAAAATATCCAAGTATAAGTTTTGGTCCTGGTAATCATAGAAGAAAATACCGCAATAGAAAAAATCTAACTTATGAAGATTACTTGAAATTGGAAGAGAGAATAACTATTGCTGACTATATTTCTGGAGAAGATTGGCACTATACAATGATAAGATTTGAGGATAAAAGAACAAAACCAAATATACCAATTGCTGGTGTTACTCCTGAATGGGATTATACAAATAATTATGATCTCAAAGAAGGAAGAATGATTACAGTTGAAGATATCAGGCATCAGAGTAATGTCGCAATTATTGGACAGGATATTATAGATGTACTGATGCCACAATATTATCCAATTGGACAAAAAATAAAGATAGATGGTGTAAAATTTAAAGTTATAGGAATTTGGGACAAAAAAGGCGAATTTTTTGGTGAATCAAAAGACAATCGAGTAATGATTCCATTAACGACTCATCTAAAGATGTTTAGTGGAAGAAGAACAAGTTTACATTATTGTATCAGTACTATTGATCAGAATACTTTTGAATTAGCTAAAGATGAAGTGATTCACAATTTAAGAACAATTCGCGGAGTAGCTCCTGGTGAAGAAAATGATTTTGAGATATTTTCAAATGCTTCTCTGATAGAATCATTTAATAAAATAATGGATTCTATTAAAATGGGTGGTTTGATTATTAGCTCTATCGCGTTATTAGCTGCCGGAATTGGTATAATGAATATTATGTTGGTATCTGTGAGCGAACGAACTCGTGAAATTGGAATAAGAAAAAGTATTGGTGCGCGAAACAATGATATTATGCAACAATTTTTATTAGAAGCGTTGATCTTAACGGAATTAGGTGGATTAGTTGGAATTATTTTAGGAATCATCGGTGGAAACATTTTAGCAATTGTCTTGAAAATGAATGCTGTAATCCCTTGGGATTGGATTGTTATTGGTGTTGTGGTTTGTTCTATTATCGGAGGAGTTTTTGGGACTTATCCGGCTGTGAAGGCAGCGCATTTAGATCCGATAGATGCGTTAAGGCATGAGTAAGAAATAATTTATAGTTAATAATTTCCTTAATTTAGTGTAAATATATTTTCCGATTAGACGTGTTTGTTGTACAATAAGATTGCGATATGATGGAAAGAAGAAAATTTTGGATAGAAAAAAGAAAAACAGCTTGGAAAAGTCGTTCAATTGTCTGGTTGACTGAAGTATGAAGAGTAGGTAAGACAACTCTAACAAAAATGTTCAAAAATGCAATTTATATGAATTATTAATTAATCTGTAAAAAAAAAGATTATAAGTAATTTACATCATATTTCCTATATCCAACCAATAAGAAAATTTTATTATAAAAATATTATCAGGTGGAGTTTTCCACAGTTCTACAGAATTGTTATATAAATCCAGCTTCCCGTTAATTTGAGAATCTGATTTATTGTTTGTCCATACAAAATACAATACAGAGCCGGGAGAAACTTCCCATCTCAATACCATATTTGCCTTGAATGATCTGTAATTAAAATTGGGATCATCAAATGTAAAAGATTCTGCAGCACCATCGCCGTCAGGATCTATTGTATATTTTTCATCGGTTTCATCATAGCTAACTACACCAACATCATCATAATTGTTGAATTCAAGTGATTTTGATTTTGCTAATTCTTTAAAGTTATCATATTTCCCAACGGATATATACGGTTGTGCAAAAAATTCCAATGATAGCTTTGGAGTGAATGTCCAATTTATCCTAATTTGAGAAGATATTGTTTCTTGTATCATGTTGCCAAATACATATCTTACACCATAAGTTTCAGCAGCAAGATCATCTTCGAATTTTCCAATCCATTGTGCTGTCTCAACATTTTTAGAATATGACGGTTCAATCTCAATATTCAAACGACTCGATGGTTTCCATTGAACACCAAAACTCAGACCACTTCCGTAACTGTTAATTTTATTTTGATTAAAATATTCAATGCGACCTTCGACAACGATCTTTTTTCTATTATCAGAACTCAATTCAAATTCTGTAAAAAATGTTTTTGGTATAATAGTAAGCGGTCCGCCTCTTGTCAATCTTTTTGAATATGATTCAAGGAAATACCCTGCTTGTATTTTCGTATCATAATAATTCATAAATTGAAAGAAATTGAATGTCATAAATTTTTTACCAAGATTATTTAATTCAAAATCATAACTTTCAGTGTAAGCAAAAAATGTGGTTTTTTGTCTGAATATTTTTCCCGGCTTAAACCATTTGTAACCTAAAACTATATGTCCATTAATCTTATCAGCCATCCATTGGAAGCCCAAGTCATTATTTGAAAACCCCGGAGAAACAGCTCCAATTGCCGTATTTAAATAAAATCTTCCTTTCTGCTTATTCAACATTATTCTACTAAACCATCCGCTCATTGAAGTTAAATTACTATCAAGAGTAAATTCTTTTGCATCAGGTCTTTGTAAATACCTAAAAGGTGATTCCTGAAAATCTAACATATACTCTTTTGTACCGTGAGTATATGAGCCGATAACATTTCCGGTTAATACCCACACTTTTTCTTTGTCTAAAAATGTCCAGCCATCCACACCGAAAGTGTAAGCATCTTTAGCTAATTGATTGTTTAAAAGAGAATCGCTTAAATCACGATTTACAGAAGTAAATATCATTCCTAACGATTGACGGCTATTGTTGAATTCTTTTTTCGAACGAAAAACACCGTAATGTGTCAGTGGTTCGATCTCTTGTTTGATCGTTTCATCGCCGGTATCTATTGTTGCAAAAGTCCGTTCGGTTACAGCACTTAACACACCAACAGATAAATTGTTTTTTGTTTTGCCTGTTAACTTTCCTGCACCGAGAATTCTTGTCTCGGTTGGTTTGTCCATATAGTCATAATCATAATCGATATTTCCTTGTGGCTTTCGTCCAATTCTTCTTGAATATAATAATTCCGGTACTCCAAAGTTAAATCCCCAACTATTATTAGCTCCGCCCGTTCCAAATTGAAAGATATTTTGTCCTTCAATAAAAAAAGGTCTTTTTTCTTGGAAAAATGTTTCAAATGCAGATAGATTCATAACTGCTGGATCTACTTCCACTTGTCCGAAATCTGGATTGATCGTAGCATCTAATGTTAAATTACTTCCCAGTCCTATTTTTAAATTTCCACCGACTTTTAATTGATATTGATCATCAGCATAAAATGGATCATTATTATCGTGATCTAAATATTGAGCTTTTCCTACAATATAAGGCAGAATTTCTATGCGTTTTTTCGATTGAATTCCGTCTAATCCAGTTAAGTCAGCAAAATGAGAAACAAATCCACTTGCACTATCGGGAACCATTATGTAAAATGCAGTTTCATTTTTCCTAAAAATGTCTCTATGGAAATTTATTCCCCAAATCATTTTTTTGCTTTTATTATAACGTAATTGTGAAAGTGGAATTTTTATCTCTACATTCCAACCGTCGTTATTAATTTTCGTTTTCGCTTCCCAAATTCCATTCCAAGAATTGTCTAATTGGCTATCATTATAAATGGTTCCATCAACTATTGATCCACCGGGATTTATTCCAAAATAGAATCCAGTTCTGTCATCATTATATGAATCAATTCCAACATAAAATAAATCCGAATCGAAATATGTATCTCTTCTTGCTAATTTTGTATCAATTAAATTCGGTTGTGAGTCGAATAATTTTGCAGCTATGTAAAGGTGAGCATCATCATAAGCAACCCATACATTTGTTTTTTCAGAAGCTTCTTTTCCTTCATTTGGTTCATTTTGAATAAAATTTGTTACGGATTTATTCTTGTAAATAGATTCATTAAGAATCCCATCAATAATTATCTCATTTTCTAATTTATAAGCTGTAACGGTTTTGTTCACATTTTGTGAATAAGCAAAATGTGTTATTATCACCAACATTATTATTGTAAATATTATTTTTTTTCGTAACATTAATTTCCCTTTTCTTATTGATCAACACAAACATTATTATTTGACAAACGACAAATCATTTTGTTGTCAAAAAACTTGTAAAATATAATAATTATTGATAGAAATTACAATAAATG
This sequence comes from Fidelibacterota bacterium, assembly GCA_030600775.1. GTDB lineage: Bacteria > Fidelibacterota > Fidelibacteria > Fidelibacterales > Fidelibacteraceae > TCS52. Next base: position 10,723 of record JAUVLI010000004.1, read on the forward strand.
AAAATAGAAATTAATCATTATTTTTTTGTTAGAATATTTGTTTTTGGTATAATAATATTATATTTTTAAGTGATTTTAAAAATTAGAAAAAATATTCAAAAGAGATAAAAATGAAAAAAGTAGAATTATTAATACCTGCTGGTGATTTTGAAAAGTTAAGATATGCGTTTGCATTTGGCGCAGATGCCGTTTATGCCGGTATTCCATTGTTTTCACTTCGTACTCGTGAAATTGGATTTACTCCCGATAATATAAATGAAGCAATTGAATATACTCACAAATTAGGTAAGAACATTTATCTCGCTATGAATATTTATGCTCATAATATGAAGGTTAAACCATTTCTAAATGAGCTTGAAAAGGTTGTGAAAATGAAGCCGGATGGAATTATCATGACAGATCCCGGATTGATAAATATTGCATTGAAAAAATTCCCGAATTTGGTTATTCATCTATCTACACAAGCAAATACAACAAATTGGACATCGGTTAAATTTTGGCGTGATTTGGGAGTTAAAAGAATTATTCTTACAAGAGAATTGAGCTTAAAAGAAATAACGGAAATGCATGAACAAGTTCCAGATATTGAATTGGAAGCATTTGTTCACGGATCAATTTGCATTGCATATTCAGGCAGATGTTTAATTTCAAATTATCTAAATCATAGAGATGCTAATCAGGGGACTTGTACAAATAGTTGTCGTTGGGAATACAAACTTGGTTATGATAAGGGCTCGTTATTGGAAGTAGAAAATCAACAAAAACCATATTCGGTGGAAAATTATATGCCGCCCCCAGAAGGATTTTATGTAAAAGAACAAAAGCGTGTAAATGACAAATTCCCGATTTTAGAAAATGAGTTTGGGACTTATCTAATGAATTCAAAGGATCTTTGTAGTATCGAATTGATACCCAATTTAATAAAAGCAGGAGTTATAAGTTTAAAAGCCGAAGGAAGAACAAAATCGGTTTATTATGCAGCAATGGTATCTCGTGCATATAGAAAAGCAATAGACGACTATTATGATAATAAAAAATTTGATTCGGAAAATTTAAGGGATTTAATGGCATTGAGTTCGCGAACATATACAAGTGGTTTTTATACCAGAAATCCGAGACAATATGGAGAGAATTTTGAAGACGGATATTCTACAAGTGCCACTCATAAAGTTGTCGGAATTATTAGAAATTTCAATTCACAAAATGGATTTACAGAAGTAGAAGTAAAAAATAGAATCAGTGTGAATGATGAAGTAGAAATTATTACTCCTGAAGAAAAGAAATTAATAAAAGTAAAAGAAATAATTAATAAAAAAGGTGTTAGCGTTGAAGCCGCACATGGTGGTGCTGATAATGTTTTTATTCCTTTGGAAACTGATCCGGGCGAATTTGCATTTTTGAGAAGTGAAATAAAATAATAAACACAAAGAACACACTTCGATTACACTCAGTGTAAGCAAAAAAATTCACAAAGCACACAATAAAAACTTTGGGATCTTGTTTGAGAAAAAGTGATTTTGATAATTGAGATTATGAAATACATTAACCCCTGATACACTTCGTTGCAGGGCAGGCGTGTTAATGCGAAACGAAGCAAAGTTTCTGAAAATTAGACGAATAAAATAGTAATGAATGTAATTATTAATCATTATATTATCGGTGTGGATAAGTGGCTTGAAATAAGAAAAAGGTGAATGAACAACAATAAAATAGACATAGATTTTTATACTCGTGATGTTATCACAGTTGCTCGGGAAGTATTAGGGAAAATTTTTGTAAATGAAACAAACAATGATTTATTATCCGGGAAAATTGTTGAAGTGGAAGCATATCATGGAGCAACGGACAAATCCGCTCACAGTTATTTTGGTGTTACAAAACGCAACAATATAATGTTTGAAAATGGCGGGTTGCTTTATGTTTATCTTATTTATGGAATTCATTATTGTTGTAATATCGTTACAGGAAAGCAGGGTGAGGGAGATGCTGTTTTAATAAGAGGAATTGAGCCATTATCGGGAATAGAAAAAATGGTGTCCAATCGTTATAATAAAAGTGATATTTCAAATAGAGAAAAGATGAATTTATTAAACGGACCCGGTAAAATTTGTCAGGCATTTGATATAAATAAAGATCAAAATGGAATTAATTTAACAGGCAATAAAATTTATTTGTTGGACAATGAAAAAGTAAAAGAAGAAGATATAATAACTACAAAAAGAATAGGCATCCAAAAATCAAAAGATTTGAAATGGAGGTTTTACATAAAAAATAATCAGTATGTTTCAAAAAAATAATGAACAAAATAACAAACTAAAATTAACACCTGAGCTTATTTGGAGTAAGCTTGGAATATATCAAGAAATTATTTTATTGGGATTAATATTAGCAACTTATATTATTAGCGAATTTATTTATCAATTAAATCCGGTTAAACATTATTCAATTTACGAATGGCATAATAGAGTATTCTCGATATTTAATTTTCAAGATGTTTTTTCATATTTATTAAAAGGAATTTTAATTGGAATTTTGGTCTCTTTTATTATCGCCGCATTGGAAATATTAATTTCAAAATTTAAAAAAGAAATTTGGTATAAAAATTTGACGCGAAATAATTTTCTATTACCACAAACAGTTACTCAGAAAAAAATGGCAACCATAATTGTTTTTAGCGGTTCTTTTATTGAAGAAGTTATTTTTAGAGGATTGATTTTTTTTGCAATATTACCAATATGGAATTCTTGGATCTGGGCTGCTTTGATCGTATCATCCATTTTTGCTTTCTTTCATTCGGATGCACAAGGATTTTTATCATCGGTTTGGATTTTTATTATTAGCATGGTTCTTTCGTTTTTAATTTTTGAATATCAAACGATAGTAATTGTTTATTCAACACATTTAACTATAAATTTAATAAGTATTTTTGTTATGCCACAATTAATTGAATATTTCAAGAACAGAATGGAGAATTAATCTTGAAATTATTAAAAACATTCATAATTTTATTGATTATCAGTATTGGTTTATATAGTAATTCTTTTAAATCAGAACGAAAAACCGATTTTATTACTTACCTTAATATTGATAAAATTGCAACTCAATACAGATATTATAATAATGATTCACTGTTTTTCTCTTTTGAAGCAGACGTTTTCCCGTTAGAATTTGTATCTCCAGCTGCCTATTGGATAGATGAAGATTTATATCATTTAGGTGATCTTTATGAATGGAATATTTGGAGCTTAATTTCAGGATCAGATGGTAAACCCTATCAGTTCAAAATATTTCACGGAGTAAATAAAAAGTATTGCGATAAAAAAAAGAGGATCAGAGGAAATTTTATTTCATATTCTGCTCATAGTAGATTTGACACGAAAATATATGCATTGCCTTCATACGAAATTGGTTACGAAAATAAATGTGTACAGTATTATTCTGAAACAAGTCAAGTTATAAGTAAAATTCAGTTATCATTTTCATTATTTGGTAAAGATTTTGATGAACAGGTGATAAAAGCACAGTACATTAAAAAGGGAATGGTACCTGATTTTCTTCCACTTGTCGATATGAATAAATTAGTGTGGAAAACAAGAGTTCATTGGAGTATTACTACTCGTTTTGACAGGAATATAAAGTTGTATGTTGAGAAACCCTATTTCATTAATCTTGGTAAATATTATTTATATCTTACTTGTGGAATAGGAACAAAAGTCTATACGCCATATATAATATATAAAAATAATATTTTTCAAGTAGAATCATCAAGTATGAAAATCGATCCAATGATAAATGCAGAAATTTATTTTCCATACAAACAATTATTTTTTTGATAAAGATTTGTTTTTTTATTAATACGAATATGTTAAATTAGCAGAGAATAAATTTAGAGGTTTCAAATGAAAATTAAAATGTTAGTAGAGTTTTTTCACTATTCAAATAAACATAAAAAGTTTATTTTTGCACCATTGATCTTATTGACAATTTTCTTAATTTGGCTAATTGTAAACAAAGGGAATTTTATTATTTTACCAATTTTCTTTTAATATAAATGTAGTTGAGAATGAATAAAAAACATCCACATTTAAAAAATAGCATATTTGACTTTATATTGATAGCTTTTTCAATACTAATTTTGTTTTTTATAGAATATTCTTTACAATTAATTGGGTTTGGTGAATCTTATTCACTTGATAAAATTATTGAAAAAAATGATATAAAATACTATTCGATAAACGAAAATTTTCCTAAGAAATTTTTTTCAAGTAATATTCAAAATTATTCAAAATTCAGAAAAAGTTTTTTTAAAGTTAAAAAAGATAGTAATACTTTTCGTGTATTTGTTGTTGGTGGCAATATGGCTAACGGTGTTCCTTATGATGAAAGCATAAATTTTTCAAGTATTTTTAGATATTTTCTTAACGATTCCAACAGAGAAATAGATTGGGAAATAATTGATCTTTCAATTAATTCGATTAATAGTTATGGTGTAAATGATATAATAAAGCATTTGCCTAAATATCAACCAGATTTGGTAATATTAAACACAGGATATAACGAATTTTTTGGAACCCCGAATTTTTCTAAAAATAAAAATTATCAGTTGGAATATTTTTACACAAAGTCATTTATATTTTTTAGAAAATTTAGAATTTATCAATTAACAGAAAAAATTGTTAATTTTTTTCAAGAACAAAGTGTGAATAAAATTAAATATTTATCGGCTGATTTTGAAAATGATAGAGTTGACTTTAAATCATCCGAATATTATAATAAAAGGAAAAACTTTTTACGAAATTTGTATAAAATTGAAAATATTACTGATAGATACCATATTCCTGTAATAATTTCAAATTTAAGTGCAAACATTTTAAGTATACCGCCCTTTCACTCTAAATTTAATGATGAAGAATTAACCGATATTAAATTGTATCAAGATTTCTCAAATTATTTAAATCAAGATGACAAAACTCGAGTTAAAGATTGGTTGCAGGACCTCAAATCGTGGGAGCCACAATCCGCAATTTATTATTTTTGTCAAGCAAAATTAGATGAGAAAAACAATAATTATGATTTAAGTTTAAAAAATTATTCAAAAGCAGTTCAACTGGATCAATTCCACTTTAGGCCATTAAAAGATTGGAATTTCGCTATCAAAAATTTTGCAAATGAAAAAGAATGGATGTTTGCCAATATTGATTCTGTTTATAATGATCTAACATCCAATAGGATAAAAAGTGAAAATATTTTTATTGATCATATACATCCGAATATTAAAGGATATTGGCTGTTTGTGAAGGAACATTTTAATGTTATGAGAAAGAATGATTTGTTAAATTTTAAGAAAAATAATAAATTAAATTTCAATAGGTTTGCGAAAGAATATCCACTGACAAATTTTTCCAAATATAATCAATCAATTTATTCAGAAAAAATTCGTAAATTTATTTATGGTGATAATATTTACAAGGATCAAGATCTCACTCAAGTTTCAATAGTTAAAAAATTTGCCTCTCAAAATATTAATAACGAAATAAGTTGGCTAAAAGCAAATGAAGAGTTATTAAATTATTATTATCAAAAAGGCGATTATCAAGAAGCTTCACAATATTTTAAAAATATCCAAACGACATATCCCTATAATCAAGAAGCCCAATTAAAATATGTTTCGATTTTATTTAAAGACAGTTATTGGCAGAAAATAATAGAATTTAATGAGGAATTTTTGGGAACTTTTGAACATGCAAAATTGTCCTATTATTGTGGTGTTGCATATTATAAAATTGGAAATTTTAAAAAATCACTTAAATGTTTTGAGAATACAAAGAAATTATTGGAAACGAATTTTTATCAATTATCAGATTTTGAAAAGACAAAATTATACAAATATTATGAAAAAAGTTTAAAGAAGATAGGTGAAGATGGTTAAATTTATAAACAAATTATTGGATATAAAGAAATTTAAAAATCATTTTGACTTTTAAATTAAATTTGATAAATTAAAAGTTAATGGAAAAATCAAATATTATTAAAAAAATAAGGAAATTTATGAAAAGGAATAAAATATTATTAATCGTTTTGTCTCTTGCAATAATTATTAGTATTTCTCTAACTCGTCAGAGCAAAGTATCAGGAAGTGTTGATGATCTATATCTAAAAATGAAGGTTTTTAGTGATATCATGGCGGTTGTAAATGAAAATTATGTTGAAGAAGTCGATTGGGACAAGACAATGGAAGGAGCTTATAGGGGCCTTTTGGAAGAATTGGATCCACATTCTGTCTATATAGAAAAAAAAGACAGAGAAAAAATAGAAGAGGATTTTAAAGGCGAATTTCAAGGAATAGGAATAGAATTTGATATTATTGATGGATATATTACGGTGATTTCTCCAATAGTAGGTACACCATCCGAAAAAGTGGGTTTGCAATCCGGTGATAAATTTATAGAAATAGATGGAAAATCGGCTTATAAAATTACTAAAAAGGAGACATTTAATAAATTGCGTGGGAAAAAAGGAACTAAAGTTTCTTTAACGATAAAGAGGCCAAGTGTAAAGGAACCTTTTAAAGTGGAAATTATAAGGGATGATATTCCGATTTATTCGGTAATAGCAAAATTTATTTATGATAAAGATGTTGGTTATATTAAAGTAAACAGATTTGCTGCGGAAACAGGTGATGAGTTTCGTCAAGCATTAAAAGAATTAAAAGAAAATGGAATGGAATCTTTGATCTTGGATTTACGTTCTAATGGCGGTGGATATTTACATCAAGCTGTTGAAATGTTGGATAATTTTTTTAATAAAGGAGTGAAACTTGTTTATACAAAAGGAAGAATAAGCAATTCCAATGAAGAGTATTTTTCTAGAACTAATGGGAAATATACAGATATTCCTCTAATCATATTAATAAATCGTGCTTCAGCAAGTGCATCAGAAATTGTATCTGGTGCAATTCAGGATTTAGATAGAGGACTTATTATTGGGGAGACATCTTTTGGCAAAGGATTAGTTCAAAGGCAATGGAAATTACGAGATGGTTCTGCATTGAGAATTACAATTGCAAGGTATTATACTCCATCAGGACGATTAATACAACGACCTTATGACGAAGGAACATATAAATATTATAAAGAAATATATACTTCACCAGATAGCGTCTTTAGTGATTCATTGGATAACGAAGGACATATTCGACCAAAATTTACAACAAAATCCGGTAGAACTGTATATGGTGGTGGCGGTATTACTCCTGATATAGCTGTTAAAAGTGGATTTGATCCGACGGAAAGTACAGAAAAAATATATCGAAAATCATATAGAAGTTTTTTCAAATTTGCTCAAAAATATTTAGAAGAACATCCGGAATATAATAAAATGGAAGTAAATGAGTTTATATTTAATGTAGAATTTCCTGAAACATTTATTGATGAATTTTATAAATACATTTTTCAATCGATTGAAGATATAAATATAGATGATTTTAAAAAGGATAAATCTTTAATTGAGATGCAAGTAAAATCGGAAATGGCAAAAATTATTTGGGGTGACAATGCTTTTTGGAAAGCAAGGTTGACTTATGATAAACAATTTAAAAAAGTGTTAATTTCAATAGAAGAAGCTAAAAAAATAGCAGGATTGTAATTTGTTTTTATTTGTTTTTGAAACAATATTCCATTATTTTCATGAAAATACCCTATTTTTATATAAAAATATACAATAGCAAATGAAAACTATTGACTTTAATGAAATTATTAGTTAAAATATATATTGGGAAAAGAAAAATAATATAAAATTGGAGGAAAAAAAATATGTTAGTTAATTTATTTGTTCAAGGTGGTGCATTTATGTGGCCTATTTTAGTGGTATTTGCTCTTGGGTTAATTATTAGTTTTGAAAGACTTTATTCTCTATCAGTAGCTGAAATTCAGACAAAGAAATTTTTGAAAGATGTTGAAGATATAATAAGAGATGAAGGTATAGAAGCTGCAAAAGAATATTGTGCCGAATCAAGTAGTCCTGTTGCTTCAATGTATCATGAAGCATTAAGTAGAATAGATCAAGGAATAGAGAAGGTAGAAAAGACAATTGCTTCTGCCGGATCTTTGGAAATGGCGTTTTTAGAAAAAAATCAAGTTTGGTTATCAACTGTTATCACTCTTGCACCTATGTTGGGATTTACAGGAACCGTTTGGGGAATGGTAAAAGCGTTCCAAGATATTGCTAAAGCAAATGATATTTCACCTACAATTGTTGCTGATGGTATTTCTATGGCTTTATTGACAACATTATTCGGATTAATAGTAGCCATGATAATCCAAGTTTTTCAAAATTGGTTTTTGACAAGAATTGACAAATTGATCATTGATATGGAAAAAAGCTCTGTAACTTTATTGGATGTTTTGGCTGAAAAAAATATTAAAGAATAAATAATACAAGAGTAAATTATGTTTACAGAAAAAAAGAAAAAACGAGTAACAGAGATTCCTTCTTCTTCAATGGCTGATATTGCTTTTTTATTGTTGGTTTTTTTTCTTATGGTTTCTACAATTGATCAAGATAAAGGGGTTCAAATGTTATTGCCACCTATGGGTGGTGAATTAGAAATTAATAAGAAAAATATTACAATTGTTCAAATCAATTCTGAAGGGATAGTATTATTTAATGATGAGATTGTGCCGTTAAAACAAATAAACGTTCGTACAAAAAATATGATAACAAAGAATCCCAAGATGATATTTTCGGTGCAAACAGATGCAAAAACAAAATATCAAGATTATTTAAGTGTTATTGATCAATTAAAAATTGCAGATGCAAAGAAAATATCTATAGCAGGATAGATAAATCAAAGGGTAATTAGATATGAAATTAAAACGAAAAAGTGATTCAAAAGCAAAAATTCCTACTTCTTCAATGCCGGATATTATTTTTATGTTGCTAATATTTTTTATGATGTCAACGGTATTAAGAACAGTTGAAGGATTAGATGTAATTCTTCCTAAAGCAAAAAAAATTGAGACATTAGAAGGAAGTAAAAGACATGTAGCTTATGTATTTGTTGGTCGTGATGGGATTATTTCTATTGATGACAAAATGGTGAAACCGAACGATGTTAGTAAAGCAATTTATCAAAAAAGAAAAGACGATAATCAGCTGACTATTTCACTTAGAGCAGATCATGAAGTAGCAATGAAAGCAATATCGAATATTCATTCGGAATTAAGAAAAGCCAATGCCTTAAAGATAAATTATTCTGCCACAACTAAAGCAACGCCTTATTAGGAGGTAATAATGTCAGTAGAAAAATTTAAAAAATTTAAAGAGAGATCACCATTTTACTCGGAAATTTCGGCAGTGTTTGTAATGTTTTTATTTTTACTTGCATTTTATTTTATTCCTAAAGTTGAGTATAAGCCCAAAAAAATTGAAAAACATATTCAAGTAATGGACGCTGTAGAGATACCTGAAACTGAAAAATTAGAGCAAGCAGCACCTCCTGAAAGACCTACTGTTCCAGTAATGAGCGAAGATGTTGATGTTTCTGAAGATGTAACAATAGAAGACTTTACATTTGATGATTATGAAGCTATGGATGCTCCTCCACCACCACCGGAAGAAAATACAGATGAAAGTGGTGGTTCTAGAGTAAAATTTATTCCTTATGATGAAGCACCTGTTCCTTTGGGAGGCTCGGCAGCAATTCTTCGTAATATTGTTTATCCTGAAATAGCTCGTGAGGCACAGATAGAAGGTAAGGTAGTAATTCAAGCATTTATTAATGAAGAAGGTATTGTTACTGACTGTGTCGTATTTCAAGGAATTCCTAATACAGGTCTAAATGAAGCTGCGATGAGTGCAATTAAAAAGACAAGATTTAAACCGGCAAAACAAAGAGACAGAAATGTTGGTGTGTGGATTGCAATTCCAGTAAACTTTAAATTGAAATCGAATTAATTATTGGTTTTGAGATAATATATTGATGCCTTGAAGATACTATAATAGTATTTTTTGAGAATAAAGCATAAAAACAGTGGGGAAATTACCGACTGTTTTTTTATTAATGTTGTTTTTGTTGAATTTATGAAATTAAATATTATTTACAGAATAGATAACAAAAATTAAAATAAGAAAAATATTTTTAATCTATTTTTTATTTGTCAACCTTTTTCCCAATAAAAAATATCAATAGAAAGATAACACTGCTACCTATAAATAAAGATAACCAAACTGGTACTCCTAATGATACAGGAATATATCCAAATAAAATTGCAATTATTGCAACAGAAATTGCATAAAATAATTGTGTACGAACATGGTCAATATGATCACAAGAAGCTCCCATAGATGATAGAATTGTTGTATCTGAAATAGGTGAACAATGGTCTCCGAAAATTGCGCCTGTTAATACGGCACCAATATTAATGCTTAGAAATAATGGATCGGGTGATATTGCATAAGCTAATGGAATTGTCAAGGGCATTAAAATTCCCATTGTTCCATAAGAAGTTCCTGTTGCAAAAGAAATTGTTGCACCAAGAATAAAAATTATTGACGAAAGCAAAAATGGAGGAATTCTTCCCGATAAAATATTTACTAAATATCTTGCAGTACCTAATTCTTTTACAATACTACTTAATGTCCAAGCAAGCGCTAATATCAAAATTGTAATAATTAAAGATTTAACTCCTTTTACCCAAATTTCAATTGCTTCTTTAATAGAAAATATTTTTTGTAAGCGTCCCATAACTGCAGCTAAAATACTAGAAAATAGAGCAGCTTGAAATAAAACTATAGCGGCATTAGAATTGCTAAAACAGTGTCTTAATGAAAACATTGAGAGGGGTATATCGTTAATTTTATTTATTAATCCAATATTATCACCTGCCATTATTGTTTGATATCCATTATAATATAATCCTAAAAATGCTACAATTATTAAAGTTGAAATTGGTAACACTGCATTAACTATTCTAAGTTTAATATTTTCTTTTGGTTGGATACCTTGACTTTCCAGATCGCTCATGAGTTCTGCTGTAGCAGAATGAACTTTACCTGTTTTACGTGTTCTTAATTCAGCGCGACGCATTGGTCCAAATTCCCTTAATAATATTGCAGAGAAAAAAATGAATATTAAAATAAAAATATTATAAAATCTAAATGGAATAGTAGAAACAAAAATGCTATAAGCACTTACATCTTGTCCTATTGCATCAAAGCCATCTTTTATTAATCCTAACTCATAACCAACCCAAGTAGAGATCAAAGCGATACCGGCAATTGGAGCTGCAGTGGAATCTATTATAAATGATAATTTCTCTCTTGAAATTCTCATTTTATCTGTGACAGGTCTCATTATTGGACCAACAGTTAAAGCATTTGCATAATCGTCAAAAAACACAACAATTCCCAATAACCAAGTATAAATTTGTGCAGAAGTTGGTGATTTAGCTTTTTTTGACAATGATTTTGCAATCGCTTTTGCACCACCCATTCTTGAAATTAATGCTATTAATCCACCAATTGTTAGAGTTTGTAAAATAATTCCTGCATTCCATGGTGAAGAAATCGCTTCTAATATTTCTTGAGTTACTTTTAAAAAACCAAAAATAAAGGAACTAAATATATTATGTTTTTCTATCAATAAAATATAAACACCGGAAAAAACACCTGTAAATAATGATAAAAGAACATTTTTTGTGATAAATGCTAATATAATTGCAACTAATGGAGGAATTAATGTCCAAATGCCCCATTTATCTGCATTTACTTGTGCCATAGAAAAATCGGCAGAAAAACCAATAGATACAAAAATAATTGATAACAATATTCCAACTATAAGAAATTTAAAAAGTTTATTCATTAAAGCCTCGTTCAGTTATAAATATTTACTTGGTCATTCATTACTGAAATTTAAAAGATATATTTATAAATTACAAAGATAAATATGTAAAAATAAAAAAAAGACAGAATTTATATTCTGTCTTTTAAATATTGTAATGGGATATTTTTATTTAGAAATGTAATGACATTCCGAAGAGTAGTTGGCTCCAATTTTCTTTAATGATACTTCCATTATTTTTTTCATAATCCCAATAGTACATTTGATATGCACCGTGAATGCTAATTTGTTGTTTTACCAAATATGAAAATCCACCACTTATTACATTTCTATTTTCATCAGAATGTGGTTCCGGTAAAATCTGATAACCACCATATAAATGTAAAGGTAAAAAGGGAACATGTATTGCACCACCAAAATGATGTGAAATTGTTTCTGACAAATTGGTTTCTATCTCTTCATTAATAGCTGTAACACCAGAAGAATATAAGTCATCTGATGAAAACTCCATATTTTTCCAATCGGTCCACTCTGCTTCATAAAAAAGATTGAAATATTTAAATAATACATTTGCTCCGGCATGTATTGTCAATGGCTTAGTGGAAGAGTATTTTCTAATACTTGGACTATGTCCATCATTGTATGTAAAATCTTCATTAATGTCTATTTTTTTAGGAAGATCAACAGAAATCCCCCAATTAAGATGTTTTGATATTCTTCGAAACATTCCTATTGTGGCACTTATACCATGGTATTCATTATTTTGAGTAAATCCTATAGTATCAGGACTTATATTCGGGTGTTCACGAGAAATATCAATGTTCCCATAAGGGACAATAATATCAGCACCTACGAATAGATTTTCTGCAATTTCAGAAGCCACTGCAAAATGCCAATTTTTCATTTTCCCCTCGTTTCGTTGTTTAAAAGCATCTCCATAGTCATCAACATCTTGATAAGACAGTGCAAATTCTTTTTCTTTTTCTAAACTTGTTGCCAAGACGATGCTACCACGATAGACCTTTATTGGATATATAAAACTAAATGTGCCAAAGCTACTTTGTGGTAAATTATTTGAGCTGCTTTTAAATTCGCTGGAAGTATAAGTGAGTTCTATTGTTCTAAAACGCTGTAACCCCAGATTTGCAGGATTGCTTGTGAATTCGGGAATAACTTGTCCACCGGCAACTGTTGCATTTCCAATCCCAACTCCAATTGATTGTGATCCTTTAAATCCGTAAAATGGACTTAAAGCATCGATATAATTCTGAGAGAATAAAAAAGAAAATGAGAGTATTATTGTTAATAGTAATTTTTTTATCATTATCTTTTCCTTGAGCTACTTCTTATTGATGAATTATCATTTGATTTGCTTTTTGAACTGCTTGAAGAATTGTTTGAAGTATTAGATGAGTTTGTTACGGTTCCACTAGAACTGGAGGTATTTGATTTGCGTGATGCAGATTTTGTTCCGGAGCTTCTATCTGAAGATTTATTTGATGAATTAGAATTAGATGAACTACTTGAACTTGTTACAGTCGCATTAGAATTAAAAGTGCTTGACTTTCGAGATGTGGATTTGGTTCCAGAATCTTTTGACTGTTTGTTAGAAATTGAACTAGAATTTGAATTTGTGGTTGTTCTAACAGATGGACTACTGCTTGTATTTGTAGTTGTCACTGTTCCTCCGGTATTTATTCTTGGAGCTGGAGGAGGATCGCTTGCTCTTGTACCACTTAATCTTCTGTCTCTTTCATTTGTTCTTCTACTTCTTTTTTCGTTTGAATATGTGCTTGATGAGCCACTAGTCCAACCATACCAATCATTCCAATAATACCAGTTATTATGATAATTATAATAATAATGACCACGATAATAGTATGGATCATATCCATAATAATATGGATTGTAAGAATATGGGTCCCAAATATAAGAATTTGCAAATGGATAATATCTGTAATGATATGGAGAAGAATAATAATCATCATAATAATCATTATTATATGTATTATATTCCGTCACATTTGGTTTTAAAATAATTACATTAGCTGAATCAGGAATATTATTCATAATGGAATCCGGTGGATAAAAAGTTGTGTAACAACCGGAGATCAAAATAACACCAATCAGTAAAAATAATATTTTTTTCATTTTTGTCTCCTTTTTTATTGAATTTACAAATAATTAACTAAAATTACAAATAAATGTTTCAGACAATATTTTTTTACATATCATCTTCAATTATTAGACACTATTATTGACAGAATAGTTAACATTAATGTTGAAAATAACTGCAGCTTGTCAATTTATTAAATAAATGGATTTGTTTAAAAATAATAATGTTTTTTAAATCTCTTTTCTTTTGTTGATTTACCAATAATGTCTATAATTTTTTCTACCATTTTATCTTTAGAAAGTTTTATTTCATATTCAAACCAGAAATGTGGTGAATATTTTCTGAACCAAGTAAGTTGCCTTTTAGCGTAATGTCTTGTGTTTTTTTTTATTTCAGTAATTGTTTTTGGCAAAGAATATTCTTTATTAATATATTTGATTATCTCTTTGTAACCAACCGTGTTTAAAGAATTTATTTTTTCATCATAGCCCATATCTAAAATATTTTGCACTTCTTTAACCAAGCCAGTTTCTACCATTTTATCAACTCTATTATTTATTCTTTCATAAAGAATATTTCTTGGACATTTTAATCCAATCATCAAATATTTATATGGAAATTGACTTTTTTGTTCTTTAAAATGCTCGGTTGGATATTTCCCAGTCATTTCGAATATCTCAAAAGATCTGGCAATTCGTTTATTATCGCTTTTACCAATTGTTTTTGCATACTCCGGATCATTTTTTTGCAGCTCTTCCCAAAGTCGGTGCCAGCCGAATTTTTCTCCTCTTTCATAGATATCTTTACGAATGTTTTTATCAGTAGTTGAGCTGTCAAATATCATACCCAAAATTGCTTGAATATAAAATCCGGAACCACCACAAATAATTGTATTTTTATTTTTTTTGAGATTGCTTTTTATTATTTCTCGAGCTAGATTTCCAAACTTACCGGCACTAAAAAATTCATCCGGATTTAAAATATCAACAAAATGGTGTTTGATTTTTGATAAACTTTTTTGAGACGGTTTTGCAGTTCCAATATCTAAATATTTATAAACTTGTCTGCTATCGGCAGAAATAATTTCAGCATTTAAAACTTTTGCTAATGATAATGACAATTCAGTTTTACCACTACCTGTAGGACCGACTATAAAAATTATTGGGGTGTTATTTATTATATTCTGTTTATTCATCAAATAGCAAACTAAAGTCAAAATTATTTACAGAATGGGTCAAAGCACCGACAGAAATAAAATCTACACCGGTTAAAGCAATTTCTCTGACATTGTTCAAATTAACATCTCCGGATGCTTCTAATTTGATTTTTGTATCATTTAATTTTACTGCTTTTTTCATTTCGGTAATGGAAAAATGATCTAACATTATTCTATCTATCGGAAATTTAAGCACTTTTTTAAATTCCGCAATATTAGTTATTTCAATTTCAATTTTGACTTTTTTATTCAACTGTTGATTGAATATTAGAGCGGAACTGATCGCTTTTTCAATTCCTCCAATCCAACGAATATGGTTTTCTTTAATTAGGATCATATCGAATAAACCATAGCGATGATTTATACCTCCGCCACAGTGAATTGAATATTTATCCAATTCTCTAAGCAATGGCATAGTTTTTCGTGTATCAAGAATTTTACAATTTGTGTCTTTTATTAAATTTATATATTTATTTACTGTGGTTGCAATTCCAGACATTCTACCGAGAATATTTAATGCGGTGCGTTCAGCAGTAAGTATAGATTGGCCATTTCCACTAATTGACAAAATCTCATCGCCAGCTTTAATTTGCATCCCATCGTTTTTTGTGGATTTTATTTGAAGTGTCGGATCTATATTTTTAAAAATCTTTTCTGCTACTTCAACACCGGCAAGAATTCCCGATTCTTTTGCAACAATCTTTGCATTTGCTTTTGCTTTTATTTTCATTGCAATTGAAGTAATATCGCCGGATTGGATATCTTCATCCAATGCATTTTTTATTATTTTATTTACTTTTTGCCAGTTAAGTTTTTGCATTGTTTCTCTATATTTTAATAAACTTTTAAAGTTACGATATTATTTGAGAAAATAAAAATAATTATCGAACGAACAAAATACAAGACGATGATCATAATTTTATTCTAATTAAATAGAATTATTACTTGCAACCTTTGTTATTTGTTCTCAATTTATAAATAGTGTTTGTTTCATCTTCAGTGAGATAAAGTGTTTTCAAATCATTACCACCAAATTCTAAATTGCTTGGTTTCTTGCCGGGAGTTTCTATTTGTTGTAATATTTTTCCTTTTGGAGAAATAATAAAAACAGTGCCTGTGCCAAAATGTGCAACAAATAAATTTCCTTTATTATCAAATTCTAAACCATCCGGATCGCCACCGGGCAACTTTATAAATTCTTTTTTATTTCCTAAAAATCCTGATTCTGAAATGTCAAAATTTATAATGCGATTTTTTGCAGATTCACTAACATATAATTTTTTATCAAGTGGAGAAATTGCCATACCATTCGGATATGCTAAACTATCTGCAACCAATTTTACTTTTTTTAATCTAAAATCGTAGTAAAAAATTCGTCCGTCTAATTTTTCCTTTCCATAACTTTTTGGATCTGAAAAAAATAAATTTTCATCTGTTGAAAAAGTAAGATCATTAGGATGATTAAAGTTTTTGCCATTATATCCGGAACTTAATACAATTACATTTTTCTCATTTGGTAATATTTTTATTAATTTTCCAATCCCATATTCACATGCAAAAATATCTCCTTTATCAGATATTATTAAGCCATTTGTTTTCTGGAAAGTGCTATCAGAAGCAGTGAGAAAAGTATCTAAATTACCATTAATAATTTTTCCAATCCAGCCGCCGTAACAATTTGAAAAATATAAGGTTCCATTGTTATTCCAAGCTGGGCCTTCAGGGAAATTTAATCCCGTTGCAACAACTTGCCATTTTTCATTTTCATTAACAATTTTTTTATCACAAGAAAAAAATAACAGAATGATTGATAATAGTAATAAATAAAAAATTGTAAATTTTATATTTTTCATTTTAATGCGCTTCATTTTATTTTAACAAGATAAATTTCTTTACGGATAAAAAGTTATTACTTTTATTTCCTTCTTCAAATCCTTTTACTACATAAAAATAAATTCCACTTGAAAGGTTGTCTCCATTATATTCAATTTTATGCGATCCTGCAAATTGTATTTTTTTAATTATAGTATCAATATTTTCACCAAGTATATTATAAATTTCTATAACAATAGCACTTTTTTTAGGTAAGAAATATTCTATTGTGGTTCTGGAATTAAATGGATTGGGATAGTTCTGTTTAAGACGGAATCGTTTTGGATTTTCTTGCCAATTCATATTTTTAATGTTTGTTGCCGGATATGATAAATGTAAATTGTCGAGATAAATCGTTCCCTCAACTAATTCTCCAATTGATTTAGTGCTTTTTAATTGGATTTGGATTGCATCTAATTGAAGTGGAAATTTAATTTCATTGCTATGTCCTTGAGCAGAAAAATTGTTCCCAGATGCCCAATAAGATTCAAAAGTCGTTTTATTTAATAGTTGTGTAAAATTACTTAAAAATAAATTATTATTTGCATCTCGTACAATTATTCTACCACGAAAAGCTCCCGTATCAGGTTTAATATCAGCAAATATTTTTTCTGGTGATCCGTAAATTGGAATGTTTGTATTTAAAAATATCCAAGATGAGCTAGATTGTTTTGTAAATGAATAGTCAAGTTTTAATGATTTGTTTCCAAATGTTTTTGGAGTATCGACGGCTGTGATTACGGATGCAATCGTATCAATATTTTCACCTGATATTTGAAATATATCGGCATTTTCCAAAGAATCTAAAATCGTGTTTTCTCCTATTTGCACTGTTATTTTTGTAGTATCAGATAGATTTAAATAATTTACAATAACTTCTGTAGTACCAGCAGAATGCCCCGTAAATTCACCATTTGCATTTATTGTACCTACAGTTGTATTTGTAGAAATCCAATTAAAATTACTATTCGAAATGTCAGCTAACAAATCGTATTCATCATAAATTTCTACTGAAAAAATTAATGGATTGATTGTGTCTGTTATTGCAACAGTAGGAAATAAATTAAATGTTTTAATTGCTTTTAAATTAATATAAGCCGAGTCAGTTGAGTTCATATAATTTACATAAACGAAACCGTTACTTTTATTAGAACTTGCAGTAAACAAGCCGTCTTCTGCTATTGTTCCCAAAGTTGAATTCACACTAAAATCTACAACTGTCGTAGTTATTGGTTTTGGATTATAGTATTTATCCCAACCGGAAATGTCAAATTGAAATTGACTACCGACCAATATTTTTTTATTGTCCGGTGATATTTGAACGATTGATAATGTGTCTTTCGGTGCGGTAGAGATTGCCATTAATGAATTTGAAATTGAGCGTTCCCATCCATCAGATGGAGAATTCACTACTTCATTTTGAACAATCATCTCGGTAGAACCACCACCGTCAAGATTTATAGCAGTTTCTATTCCAAGTGTAACCATAAAATCGGCGAATTCGGACAAATTCATTCCATCGCTAATATCTTGTCTTCCATCTACGGTAATAAAAAATATTTCTGAGCCGTCAGCAGAAATTCCAACTCCTGTTCGTGGATGTCTCGCCGTTGCAAATGAATTGCTTCCACCTTCTTCTGCAAAACCCGCATAAGCATAATTGATTCCATTTTTTACAATTTTCGGATAACCGCCAACTAATGCTTTAATTTTTTTTGGTAACGATTCTAAACCGAGAAATATTTTAACCGTATCTCCAATTGTTAAATTGTTTTTAATAAAAATTGATGCACTTCCATGTCCAGAGAGAACAATTTTATTTGCTGGGATTGCCATATTACCAATTGAATCTTCAATTGATTCTACAACACAAAAAATTGTATCGTTTACATACCATTTATTCAAATTGCTAAGTAACACTTCAGTGCCCCATTGATTTGTATGGGTTGAATTTCCAAAAAAATGATTGAATAAAATGAGTTCATCTGTATCTCTTATTGAATTTATATCATGAATATTATTATTTTTTGCATTTGCTAATAGAGTCCCGTTAAATACTGTTCTATTTATTGTCGGCAAATCTTCAAAATCAAAACTAATACTTGACCAATAAATAGGGTTTGAAGCATCAATATTTTCAGTTTTAACAAATTCTCCATCAACAATATGATTATTAATTGGAGTACCATTGCCATCAAAAAAATCTGCATTAATAGCACCAACTACTTGATGATTAGAACGATTATTTCTTGATATCATTGACGATAATCGTTCATGCCCAATTAATTGATCATCGGCTTTTACAGAAATAATTGTATTATTTGTATCATTCAAATTGATTTTCAAAACATTTATTGTCCAAGGCACAAATGGTTCAACATACTTTTTGTGAATTATTCCAGGCCCAACTTGAATTGATGAATAGTTTTGATAATCGTAAGAAAATGCATTTGTAAATAAAGCAGTTGCAACAATAAAAGCAAATAATTTTTTAATTTTTTCCCCCTTAATTTTGTTAATTATTTAATTTTATTCATTATCTTCATTATCGTTTAATTCTTTATAATCAGCATCGATAATATCTTCATCATCAATATTTGTCGGATTGTTATCAATATTGTTATCTTTATGGATCGTTGTATTGTCTTTATTTTTAGTAATGAATTTTTTTATTGAAGGTAACAGTGCATCAATGATCAAATATAAAAATATTATTAGTAAAAAGATTTTAAGCATAATTTATTTCTCTTGTTTTGGATTGTATAATTTTGTTCCGGTAGGAGGTTGTTGAATATATTTTAAAATTTCATTTAAGTCATCTTCATTATTGACAAAATCTATTTCTGTAGTATTTATGATCAATAAAGGTGTTTCATTATAATTGAAAAAATATTGGTTATACATTTGATTTAGTGATTCAATATATTTTTTTTTGATGTTAGATTCAAAAGAACGATTTCTTTGATGAATGTTTTTCATTAATCTGTCGGTGCCTGATTGTAAATATATTGCGAGGTCCGGTTTTGGTATTTGTTTTATTAAAAGCTTTAGCAATTCATCGTATAATTTCAATTCTTTGTCGTTTAAATTCAAATATGCAAATAGTTTATCTTTTATAAACATGTAATCGGTAATAATATTTTTATGGAACATATCGGTTTGGAATAAATCCATTTGCTGTCTAAATCTACTCAACAAAAAGTAAATTTGTGTTTGGAAAGCGAAATGTTTTTTATCTTTGTAAAAATCTTCTAAAAATGGATTTGTTTCAAATTTTTCAAGTATTAATTTACTATTTAATTTGTCTGAAAGTATTTTAGCTAAACTGGTTTTGCCAACTCCGATGACACCTTCAATTGAAATGTAATATGCTGATCGTCTCATTTTAATATCTCCACTTTTGAAGAATCTGAACATTCATTTAAATAGGAATTAATTGTTTTGTTTTTTACTTTATAATCCGATGCAATTTCTACCATTGGGATCAAGACGAATTTCCTTTCGCTAAATTTTGGATGAGGAATTTTTAAAGAATCTGTGTCAATTGTTTCATTATTGTAAGATAAAATATCTATATCCAATGTGCGTGGCCCGTATCTTATTTCTTTGTTTCGTTCACGATGATATTTTTTTTCAATTTTGTGGATATATTCTAACAATGATTCTGAACTGAGATCTGTTGAAAATTCCGCAACGGCATTTATAAAATAATCTTGGTTTTTATATAAAAGTGGTTCTGTTTTATATAATGAACTTTTTTTGATCATTTTAAAATTTATATTTTCTGCAATCATTTTCATAGCATCTGTAATTATTTTTTGTGAATTCCCAATGTTTGAACCAAATCCTAAAAATACTCTTTTCATAATGCTTAAGTTTAATCATTTATTTTAAAAAATTCAATAAATAAAAGTTGTTTTATTCAATATTTTTGTAATGAATTGCACGAACGGTAAGGGTGATTTAAAGAATGTGAAAAGTGAATATGTGGAAATTAAAAAGTAGGATGTGGAAATATGCTATCTGCAAATCTATTTATATTCTATAATTTGTAATTTAATTAATTTACTGATGAATTGTCGAGTAGTGAAATTCTTTATTTCAACAAACCTTTCCCGGATTTAAAATTCCTTTCGGATCAAAAACATTTTTTATTCCTCTAAGTAAATTCATATAATCAGATCCCATTGTTTTTTCCAGATATTCTTTTTTTGCATATCCGATTCCGTGTTCACCCGAAACATGTCCGCCTAATTCTTTTCCTTTTGAATACAGTAGATCAAATGCTTTTGTCAATTTATTCTGGAAATCTTCTTCTGTCATTTCATCTTTTAGTAAATAAACATGTAAATTTCCATCACCAGCATGACCAAAACTTGATATTCTTATATTAACTTCTTTTTCTACTTTTTTAGTAAAGTTAAGAAATTTTGCTACTTTATCGCGTGGTACAACCACATCGCATTCGTCCATTTTTGTTGTAGAACCTTTTATAGCTTCCAAGAAAGCACCGCGAGCAGTCCAGATTGCTTCTTTTCTCTCTTCCGTGTCGGAAATTAAAACATCTAAAGCACCTGCATCAAGACAAATATGAGCAACTTTTTCATACTGCTTTTCCACTTCTTCTTTCGTATTCCCGTCGAAATTCAATAATAAATATGCATCGGAAGAGGAATCGGGAAATTTTTTGCCAAGATAATCTTCTGAATTTTTTATTACTGTTCTTTCCATATATTCAATTGCCACAGGAGTATTTTTTGAACGAATTATTTTTGGAACTGTTTCGATTGCTGTTTCCATATCGGCAAAAGGCACCAATAAACTTATATTTATTTTCGGCAATGGGATCAATTTCAAGACAGCTTTTGTAACAATTCCAAGTGTTCCTTCCGAACCAATGATCAGATCTTTCAAAGCATAACCCGATGTATCTTTTACAATTTTTCCACCAACTTTAATTATTTTACCATTAGGCAGTACAACTTCTAATTCGCGAATAGAATCACGAGTTACGCCATATTTTACCGCTCTCATTCCACCGGCATTTGTGGAAATATTTCCACCGATCGAAGCACTTTTTTCTCCCGGATTCGGTGGATAAAAAAGATCATTATCTTCAACATATTTTGATAATTCCATTAACAGTACACCGGGTTCAACGGTAAGTGTTAAATTATCTTTATCCAACTCAATTATGTTATTCATTTTTTCTGTTGAAAGAAGGATCCCGCCATAAATTGGAACAGCTGCACCAACCAAACCTGTACCTTGCCCACGGGGTGTTACGGGAATAATACTATCATAAGCATATTTCATTATCTTTGAAATTTGTTCTCTATTTTCTGGAATAATAAGAACTTCTGGGAAAAATTGTTCTTCTGCCAATTCATCATGGCTGTAATCTTCATGAATATTATCACCAGTTAAAACATTTTCCTTTCCACAAACGGATACTAAAAATGTTATATCTTTATCATTTAATTTGTGAAATTTATTTTCTGTCATTAATTTACCTTTAATTTTTTATCAAGTTTTATGTGAAATATTTTTTTTACAATTTTTTAATCAATTCAGGAATTATTTCGTAAAGATCGCCTACGACACCATAATTTGCAACATCAAAAATTTGTGCTTTTGGATTGTCATTAATTGCAAAAATATTTTCTGAATTATTCATTCCCGCAACAAATTGAATAGAGCCGGAGACACCACAAGTAATAATTAATTTTGGTTTGACAGTTCTTCCACTTAATCCAATTTGCTGTCTTGCATCTGTCCATCCGGCTTCAATAAGTGGACGAGTTGATGCCACCATTCCACCAAGTTTATCTGCCAATTGATTAATCATTTCAAGGTCTTTTTCTTTTTTTATTCCATTTCCTGCAACCACAATCACATCAGCTTCTTCAATTGATTTTACCTTTTCTTTTTTCTTAACTTCTAATACTTTTATTCTTGAAATTAATTTATCTTTGTCAATTTTGCATTCTGTAATTTTCCCGGATTTCGTTTTATTCTTTTCGGGAGTATCAAATATTTTATATCTTACCGTAGCAAACTGTGGGCGGTGATTTGGTGTGTGAATGTGAGCCATAATATTTCCACCAAAAGCAGGGCGAATTTGGTCAAGATCCGTATTTTCTTTTACATCAAGAATTGTGCAATCAGCTGTTAAACCAGTTCTAAATCGTGCCGCTACTCGTGGAGCTAAAGAGCGTCCAAGTGTTGTTCCACCGACAAGAACAATTGTTGGTTTTACTTTGTTTATAAAATTTTCAAATGCTGCTGTGTATGGTTCAATGCGAAAATCATATAATTCTTCTCTGTCATAAACAAATATTTCATCGACTCCATAATGAAGTAAATTTTTTGCTTTATGTTTAATATTACTTCCTATAAATAAACAATAAACAGGTTGATTGATCTTCTTTGCCATTTTTTTCGCTTTGCCGATCAGTTCGTAAGTTACAGGATGAATATTTCCTTCCACATGATCAACATAAACAGCAATTCCTTTCCACTCATTTTTGTTTATTTCCCCCTTTTTTCCTTCAACAAATTCATAAATATCAGGCATTTTCTTTACACATATATTGCACATCTTGCATGCAGAAGTAATTTCAATTTGGTCATCTTTGAATTCAATTGCGTTAAATGGGCAAACTTTAATTGCTTCTTCAACATTTTTAACATTTTTTTGATGAACTCTTATAAAAGCCATTTTTATCCTTAAACAAATTTTAATTTTTTTAATTTATTAGAGATCCTTTCTCCCAATTCCTTTCCGGTTCCTTCCCATTTTTCGTTTATTCGATCACTTTTTGGAGGAAATACATCCAGCACTTGTGTAGGTGAACCATCTAAACCAAAATTTTCCGGATTGTCATCATCCAAATCATTGAATGAAATATTTTTTACTTTTCGTTTTGCAGTTGCGAGTTTTAATTTAAATGAAGGCAAACGAGGTTGGTAAATGTCTTTTTCAACAGTGATGAGACAAGGCAATTTCACTTCTTGTATTTCTACAGTTTCCGGCATATCCATTTCCACTGTAATTGAAGTGGAATTTATATCCATTATTTTTTTTACATTTGCAACATGCGGAATATCTAAAAATTCAGCAATTTCAGGTCCGACTTGAGCTGTATCGCCATCCGTTGTCATTTTACCGCAAATTATCAAATCAAAATTATTTATCTTTTTTATTCCTTGAGAAAGAGCGTAGGAAGTGGCAAGAACATCCGCTCCGGCAAATTTCTTATCAGTCAACAAATACCCGTTGTTAACGCCCATCATATAAGCTTCTTTTATTACATCGTTTGCTTGTGGCGGTCCCATAGAAATAACATTGATATTTGCAGAATTTTTCTCTTTGATCTTCATTGCCGTTTCAATTGCGTATAGATCATAAGGATTCATTTTAGTGTCAATTCCTTCACGAATTAAATTGCCGGTTGTTTCATCAATTTCTACTTCTGATGTTCCCGGTACTTGTTTGATGCATACTGTTATGTTCACTTATTTTCCTTTCTTTTATTAGGTAAAATATATAAAAAATAATTATTAAAATAAATCTTTTTTTAATTAATATGATTTTTGTAATTTCTAATAAGGTGAAATATTTTTTA
>JAUVLI010000030.1 GCA_030600775.1 Fidelibacterota bacterium
GATGGTAATGCCAGGCGACAATGTAGATATAACGGTAAAGTTAATAGAGCCGATAGCAATGGAGAAGGAATTGCGATTTGCAATACGCGAGGGTGGAAGAACAGTAGGCGCCGGTGTAGTAACAGAAATTATTGAGTAAAAGGAAAAATAATGGCTGGACAAAAAATTAAAATAGTTCTTAAATCTTATGACCATAATCTGTTAGATAAATCAACAGAGGAAATAGTGAGGAAGGCAAAATCAACTGGTGCCGTAATTTCTGGACCGATACCTTTACCGACAAAAAGATCGGTTTATACTGTGTTAAAATCACCTCATGTAAATAAGAAAGCAAGAGAACAATTTCAAATGAAAGTGCATAAAAGAATTATTGAAATACTAAATACTACAACAAAAACAATTAATGAATTAATGAAATTAGATTTGCCGGCTGGTGTAGATATAGAAATAAAGGTGTAGATTGTGGAAGGAATAATAGGAAAAAAATTAGGTCAAACTAGAATATTCAATGAAAATGGTGAAAATATTCAGGTAACAGTAATTGAAGCTGGGCCATGTTATATTACTCAAGTGAAAACAAAAAAAGTAGATGGTTATTCCTCTATTCAAATAGGATATAAGGAAGAAAAAGATAATCGTTTAAACAAACCAAAGCTTGGGCATTTAAAAAAAGCAGGGAAATCGCTTAAAATATTAAGAGAATTTTTGATATTAGATGAAAAGAAATATAAAACAGGTGATAAGATTACTGTTGAAATATTTGATCTTGGTAATAAAGTAAATGTCACTGGAACTTCTAAAGGTAAAGGTTTTCAAGGTGTGATGAGAAGACACGGATTCCATGGTGGACAAGCAACTCATGGTCAAAGTGACAGATTAAGAGCTCCAGGTTCAATAGGTGCTAGTTCTGATCCCTCAAGGGTGTGGAAAGGCATGAAAATGCCGGGACATACCGGTGATGAAAAAGTAACTATCAAAAATTTAGATATTGTTAAAATAGATAAAAAAGAAAATTTATTATTTGTTAAGGGTGCTGTACCCGGTGCAAAAAATTGTATTCTTAAGGTGATTAAGGCAAAGGTATAATAATGAAACAAGATGTTGTGAATATTAACGGAAATAAAGTAAAAGAAAAAGTTGAATTGTCTCCAGCAGTTTTTAAGATAGAACCCAACGATCATTCTTTATATCTTACAATTAATGCAGAATTGTCAAACATGAGACAAGGAACGCATAAAGCAAAAACTAAGGGAGAAGTTAGAGGTGGAGGCCGTAAACCAAGAAAGCAAAAAGGTAGTGGTATGGCTCGTGCTGGAAGCAACTCTTCTCCTATATGGGTTGGTGGCGGAACTACTTTTGGTCCTACTCCACATAAATACCATAAAAAAGTATCAAAAAAATTAAAAAAATTAGCAAGACGCAGTGCATTTAGTTATAAATTAAAAGACAAAGAAATAATAGTAATTGACTCCATTAAATTAAAATCTCATAAAACAAGTGAGTTAGTTGATATTTTTAAAAATTTAAAAATATTAGATAAAAAAATTACAATACTATTAAATGAATTAGATGATAATATTCTTTTGGCTTCACGAAATATACCTAAATTATTTTTATCAAAAGCGGAATTTGTTTCTGCCTACGACATTGTTGATAATGAAATACTATTAATTGAAAAAGCAGCAATAGAGAAAATCAATTCTCTATGGGGAAAATAGGTGATAAATTGAATTTGAAAAAAAGACATATTATTCAAAAGCCGATATTGACCGAAAAAATTACAGCACTTTCTGACACAGAAAATAAATATGCATTTCAGGTAGATAAAAAAAGTAATAAACATCAAATAAAAATAGCAGTTGAGAATAGATTTGATGTAAAAGTTGAAAAGGTAGCAGTAATAAATCTACATGGAAAAACCAAAAGCTTGACAATTAGAAGTGGTGGGAAAGTGATAAGAACTTCTGGTAAAACATCGAGTAAGAAAAAGGCAATAGTTACTATTAGAAAAGATCAAAAAATTGATTTGTTTGAAGGCGATTCAGCAATATAAATTATGGGAATTTAATTAATGGCACTAAAAAAATATAGACCAAAAACGCCGGGGCTTCGTTACAAAACGACGCTTAAGAATGAAGAGTTAACCAAAAAACCTTCAGAGAAAAGATTAACCAAACCCAAATCTTCATCGGGTGGCAGAAATAATAATGGTAGAATTACTAGCAGACGTAGAGGTGGAGGGCATAAAAGGAAATATCGTATTGTTGATTTTAAAAGAAATAAATTTGATATTTTAGCAAAAGTAGTTGCAATAGAATATGATCCGAATAGATCGGCTAATATTGCTTTGCTTATTTATGAAGATGGGGAAAAAAGATACATTTTAGCACCGGATAATATTAAAATAAATGATAAAATTATTGCAAGTGAAAATGCACCAATAAAAACAGGGAACTCATTGAAATTGAAAAATATTCCATCGGGATATACGGTACATAATATTGAAATGAAACCAGGTAAAGGTGGACAGATTGCAAGAGGAGCCGGTGCTGGAGCAAAAATTCTTGCAAGCGAAGGAAAATATGTATCATTGAAATTGCCCTCTGGAGAAGTAAGAAAAATATTGCAAGAATGTTTTGCTACTTTAGGGAAAATTGGCAATAGTGATTTTAATAATGTGGTACAGGGTAAAGCAGGCAGAAATCGTTGGCGAGGGAAAAGACCTAAGGTTCGTGGTGTAGCAATGAATCCCGTTGATCATCCGATGGGCGGAGGTGAGGGCAAAAGCTCTGGTGGAGGTCATCCAAGAACCCCATGGGGAAAAATAACAAAAGGTTATAAGACAAGAAAGAAAAAGAATTCTTCAAACAAATATATTGTAAGTCATAGAAAAAAGAATAAGAAAAGAGGATAACATTCATGGCACGATCCATTAAAAAAGGTCCATATATTGATCCAAAATTGGAAAAAAAGGTTGAAAAAATGTCTAAATCAGGGAAGCAGAAGGTAATAAAAACATGGTCAAGAAGATCAACGATATTACCAGATTTTGTTGGAATTACTTTTGCTGTACATAATGGCAGAAAGTTTATTCCCGTATATATTACTGAAAATATGGTAGGGCATAAATTTGGTGAATTTTCTCCTACTAGAATTTTTAGAGGACATTCCAAAAGTGGTTCAAAGCTTAAAGAAATGGAAGCAAAAGGTTAAAATAATAAGGGATATTATATAATGGAAGGTAGAGCAGTAAATAAATATGTTTCGCAAAGTGCTAAAAAAATTAAGCCGTTATTGGATCAAATTAGGGGTAAAAAAGTAGAACAAGTATTAAACATGCTTCATTTTATGCCACAAAAAGCAGCAAGAATAACCGAAAATGTTCTACATTCTGCAGTATCGAATATTCTTAATAAAGATGATAGCGGTGATATAAATCCTGAAGAATTAATAATTAAATTGGCATTTGTTAATAAAGGACCAACAGGAAGAAATACCATGAGAATTAGGCCACGGGCAATGGGAAGAGCATATTTTATTAGGAAACATTCATGCCATTTGACAATGGAAGTTGGTTTACCAAAACATGAAAAAGATAATATGGGAAAAAAGGAGTAAATCTTGGGTCAAAAAACACATCCATATGGATTTAGATTAGGAATAACAAAAAAATGGTTATCCAATTGGTTTGATGAAAGGAATTTTGCAGACAAAATTAACGAAGATACGATGTTGAGGAAATATATTGGCAGACGATTAATGGATGCGAGTGTTTCTAAAATTGAAATTCAAAGAACATCAAAACTAATTACACTTGAAATTAATACCGCAAGACCAGGTATTGTTATAGGTTCTAAAGGGAAAGAAGTAAACAAATTAAGAGAAGAAATTAAAAAGCTAACACAAATGGATGTACAAATAAATGTAGTTGAAATAAAGAGGCCGGAATTAGATGCATATATTGTTGGTGAAAATATTGCAAACCAATTAAAGAAAAAAATATCATTTAGAAGAGTTATGAAGCAGTCGATTCAAAATACAATGAGAATGGGAGCTGTTGGTATAAAGATCCGGTTAGCAGGAAGATTAGGTGGTGCCGAAATGGCCAGAGTGGAAACTGCACACGAAGGGAAAGTGCCATTACATACTTTAAGATCAAAAATAGATTATGCGAGCGTAACTTCATTTACTTCCTATGGCTGTATTGGAGTTAAAGTATGGATTTGTAACGGTGAAGAACAGACTATATAAAAATTATATATTAAAAGGTTTATGAAATGTTAATACCAAGAAAAGTTAAATATAGAAGGCAGCACAGGGGAAGACGAAAGGGAAATTCTACTCGTGGTGCTGAGGTAAATTTTGGACAGTATGGTTTAAAGGCGTTGGAAAACGGTTGGATTACAAGTAGGCAAATTGAGGCGGCTCGTGTTGCAATAGCACGAATAGTTAGAAAAACTGGGAAAATGTGGATAAGGATATTTCCACATAAACCGGTTAGTAAAAAACCTCTCGAGACACGGCAAGGAAAAGGTAAAGGAGGCCCTGAATTTTGGGTGGCAGTCGTAAAACCTGGAAGGATCTTATTTGAACTGGAAGGTGTATCTGAAGAATTGGCAAAGAGAGCTGTAAGATTAGCAACTGACAAATTACCAATAAAAGGAAAATTGGTAAGTAGAAGAGAATACGGAGGATAAAATATTGAAAAAAAGTGAATTAAAAGAACTCAAAAAAGATGAGGCTATAATTAAATTATCAGATAATGAAGATGCATTAATGAATTTAAAATTTCAACATTCGCTACAACAATTAGATAATCCGATAAGAATTAAAATGGTAAAAAGAGAAATAGCACAGTTAAAAACGAGAATTAATGAAATTAATAATGGAATTAGGAAATAACAGGGAAAATATTTATGGCATCTGAAAATAAAAAAACAAGGATTGGTGTAGTTATTAGTGATAAGATGGATAAATCTATAACAGTTCAAATTAGTCAAAAAATAAAACATCCTTGGATTGGGAAATATATTAATAGAAGAAGTAAATATATGGCTAATGATCCCAATAATGATTGTAAAATTGGTGATAGAGTTAAAATAATAGAGTGTAGGCCAATTAGTAAAAATAAAAGTTGGCGATTATTAGAAATAATTAATAAATCAGCTAATGCTTAAAAAAGAATGAGAGGCAGTTTGAAATGATTCAAGTAGAAAGTAGGCTTAAGGTGGCAGATAATACAGGTGCAAAACAAGTTCAGTGTATTAAAGTGCTTGGTGGGACAAGGCGTAGGTATGCTACAATTGGAGATATTATAGTTGTTTCAGTAAAGAAAGCAATACCAAATGGGACAGCCAAAAAAGGTGAAATTTATAAAGCTGTAATAGTTAGGACAAAGAAAGAGGTTGGCAGAAAAGATGGTACTTATATAAGATTTGATGAAAATGCAGCAGTATTGATTGATGAACAAGGAGAACCAAATGGTACTCGTATCTTTGGCCCTGTAGCGCGTGAATTGAGGGAAAATCATTTCATGAAGATAGTATCATTAGCGCCTGAAGTATTATAAAAGGAGTTTTAAGTGCATATTAAGAAAAACGATATTGTAAAAATTCTTTCTGGTAAGGATAAAGGGAAAACGGGCAAGGTTTTAAAAGTTTTCCTAAAGAGTAATAGAATAATTGTTGAAGGTGTTAATTTAGTAAAAAGACACACTAAACCAAGTCAACAAAATCAACAAGGTGGAATAATTGAGAAAGAAGGCACCGTTAATGCTTCCAATGCTATGTTAGTAATCAATGGTAAAGCAAGTAGAACAGGAAAAAAATTTCTTGATGATGGTAAAAAGGTACGTTATTCAAAAAAAACAGGCGAAATGGTAAGTGAAGGGAAATAAGAATTATGAATAAGTTAGCTCCAAGGTTTATTAAAAAATATAAAGAAGAAATTATTCCATTTATGAAGAAAGAATTTGGGTATAAAAATAATATGGAAATTCCCAAAATAAAAGCAATTACAGTAAGCGCTGGATTTAATGAAGCAAAAGACGATCCAAAGAAAATTGAAAATATTGTTAATGATATTATGAAAATTACAGGCCAGAGACCGGTTTTGACAAAATCAAAAAAAGCAATTAGTAATTTTAAAATTAGAAAAGGCGATCCTGTAGGTCTAATGGTAACATTAAGAAAGAATAGAATGTATGAGTTTTTTGATAGATTGATCAGTGTTGCTATTCCACGAATTAAGGATTTTAATGGTTTGTCAAACAAATCATTCGATGGGAATGGTAATTATTCTTTTGGTTTGACTGAACAAATAATTTTTCCTGAAATTGATTATGATAAAGTTGATCAAGTAAGGGGAATGAATATAACAATAACTACAAATGCAGATAATGATGAGGAGGCATATAAGCTTCTACTAGCATTTGGGTTTCCGATAATACAAAAAAAAAGTAAGGATTAATCTCTATTATGGCAAAGAAATCTTTGATAGAAAAAGCAAAAAAAGAACCAAAATTCTCAACAAGGAAATATACCAGATGTTCTAACTGTGGACGCCCAAGAGGCGTATATAAAAAATTTGGTCTTTGTCGATTATGTTTTAGAGAAATGGCCTTAAAGGGTGAAATTCCTGGAATAACAAAAGCAAGTTGGTAAAGAAGGAAAGTAAATTATGATAGATCCGATAGCTGATTATTTAACAAGAATTAGAAATGCTTGTATGATTCGTAAGAACTGGGTTGAGATACCTGCAAGTAAATTAAAAGCAAAGATATCTTTGGTTTTAAAAGAGAAAGGTTACATTAAAGATGTAATTTTAATTAAAGACAACAAACAAGGAATATTAAGGCTGTTTTTGAAATATCAAAATGATGGCAGGCCTGTTATTTATGAATTAGAGAGAATCAGTAAAGAAAGTTTAAGAGTATATGTTAATAGTAATAATATTCCAAGAGTAAAAAATGGATTGGGAATTGCTATTTTATCAACCTCATCAGGTGTTATGACCGATAAAGAAGCTCGGAAAAAGAACATCGGTGGCGAATATTTATGTAAAATATGGTAATAGAGGAATAATTATGTCAAGAATCGGAAAACAAATAATACCAATACCGGAAAAAGTAAAGGTTGAATTAAAAAACAATACTATATTAGTAAAGGGACCAAAGGGTGAAGATAAATTCCAATTTCATAGTGATATGCAAGTTGTAGTTAATGAAGATAATATAGAGGTTAAGAGGCCATCTGAATCTAAAAAACATAAGTCATTACATGGGCTTACCAGATCGATCATTAATAATATGATTTACGGTGTTGTAAATGGGTATGAAAAAACATTGCAGTTAATTGGTGTTGGATATTCAGTTGAATTAAGAGGTAATGGAACTCATCTTTTTTTTACCATTGGTTATTCCCATCAAATTTTAATTGATGCTCCTGTTGGGGTCAGCTTTAAAGTTGGTAAAGGTAATATAATTACAGTTATGGGAATAAATAAACAAAAAGTTGGTGAAGTGGCAGCTAAGGTTCGATCTTTGAGACCGCCTGAACCATATAAGGGCAAAGGAATAAAATATATTGATGAAATAATTCACAAAAAAGCTGGTAAAATGGCTAAGACAACTGGTGTTGGTTAAAATAATTTAAAGGTTTGATTTATGAGAGATAATAATAAAAAGAAGTATAGAGCAAGATTAAAGAAAAAAATAAGGATAAGGAAAAAAATCTTTGGAACAAAAGAATGTCCACGATTGGTTGTTTATAGAAGTAATAAACATATTAGTGCACAAATTGTTAATGATTCGAATAATATTGTTCTAGTTTCCGCTTCTTCTTTTTCTAAAGATTTGAGACAATCTTTAGAAAAAAAGTCAAAAAGTGAAATGAGTGTTGGGGTCGGAAAAGAGCTCGCAAAGAAAGCCCTGAAAAAGAAAATCAAGAAGGTCGTTTTTGATAGAAATGGCTATTTATATCATGGTAGAATAAAGGCACTTGCAGATGCAAGCAGAGAAGCCGGGTTAAAATTATAGTATAGGAGAGAGACATTTTGAAATCTATTAATCCATCAGAATTAGAATTAAAAGATGAAAAAGTTGTAAAAATAAGACGTGTAGCCAATGTAGTAACTGGAGGTAGAAGATTTAGCTTTAATTCCGTAGTTGTTGTTGGAGATGGTAAAGGACATGTCGGAGTGGGTTTTGGTAAAGCAAATCAAGTTATTGATGCTATTAATAAAGGTAGAGATGATGCAAAAAAGAATATTGTAAAAATTAATATTGTTAATGGAACTATTCCATTTGAAATACAGGCAAAATATGGTGCAGCTATTGTTCATTTAAAACCCGCATCCCAAGGAACTGGAATAATTGCTGGTGGTCCAGTAAGAGCTGTAATGGAACAAGTTGGAATAAGTAATATTTTGGCAAAATCTATGGGAAGTTCAAATCCATTTAATTTAGTAAAAGCTACTTTAAGAGGATTAATTAAGTTAGAAGATGCGATTACTGTTGCTAAAAGGCGAGGCATTACCATGCAGGAGGTCTTTAATGGCTAAGAAGAAAAATAAAAAATTAAAAATTACTCAAATTAAAAGTATGATTGGACAAAAACCAAAAATTAATGCTACAATAAAAGCGCTTGGACTTGGTAAAATAAGAAAGACAGTTGAACATACTGATAATGACGCGATTCGTGGGATGTTGCATAAAGTTTCTCATATGATAATTGTTGAGGAGGTATAAATACAATGGATTTATCTAAATTAAAACCTGCTAAAGGATATAAGAAAAATTCAAAAAGAAAAGGACGTGGAGAAGGTTCTGGTAATGGTTGTACTGCCGGTCGTGGTGAAAATGGTGCTTTATCAAGAAGTGGATCTAAACGATATAGTTGGTTTGAAGGTGGACAAATGCCTTTGCAAAGGCGTATTCCAAAATTTGGTTTTTCTAATAAAAGATTTAAAAAGGTATTTGAAATAGTAAATATTAAAGATATTAATGTGATTAATAAGAAAAAAATCAACAAGGAAGTACTTAAAGAATTTGGTTTGATAAAGAAGACGAATA
Source organism: Fidelibacterota bacterium (assembly GCA_030600775.1). Lineage (GTDB taxonomy): Bacteria > Fidelibacterota > Fidelibacteria > Fidelibacterales > Fidelibacteraceae > TCS52. Next base: position 9,071 of record JAUVLI010000030.1, read on the forward strand.
TTCCTTTAAAAATATTGGGTGATGGAGATATTAAAAAAGAGTATGAAATCAAAGCAGATGCTTTTAGTAAATCTGCCAAGGAAAAAATAGAAAAAGCTAATGGAAAGGTAATTTTATTATGATGCAGAGTTTTAAATCTATCTTTAAGATACATGAGTTAAGACAAAAAATATTATTTACTTTGTTTATTTTATTTATTACTCGTATTGGTACACATATTCCTATTCCCGGAATTGATAGTAATGCATTAGCTATTGCTGCTAAAAGCATGCAAAACACATTACTAGGTTTATATGATATGTTTGCCGGAGGTGCATTTAAAAAAGCAACAGTTTTTGCATTAGGAATTATGCCATATATTAGTGCCAGCATTATAATTCAATTATTAGGATCGGTATTTCCATATTTTCAAAGATTACAAAAAGAAGGTGAAGCCGGTAGGAAAAAAATTACTCAAATGACAAGATATGGAGCCGTATTGTTGGCTTCATTGCAAGCATTTGGAGTATCAAAATTATTAATTAATCTAAAGGCAGGATCTGGAATGCCTGTTGTACCATATCCTGGATTAGGTTTTACTTTATTAACGATGTTGACATTAACTGCGGGAACAATATTTCTGATGTGGTTAGGGGAACAGATCACCGAAAGAGGAATAGGTAATGGTATATCACTTATTATTATGGTAAATATTATGTCACGTTTGCCGATGGTCGTAATTCAAGAAATTACTTTGATTAATAGCGGCGTTAGATGGTTACTTACTGATGTTGTATTGTTGGGAGTTATGGTAATTATTATAGCATTCGTTGTTTATTTAACACAAGGTAAGCGAAAAATTCCCGTTCAATATGCAAAGAGAGTTATTGGTAGAAAAATTTATGGTGGTCAATCTACAAATATACCATTAAGAGTAAATACCGCAGGTGTTATGCCAATCATTTTTGCTCAGGCTTTGGTGTTTATTCCAAATTCAATTGGAATGTGGTTTGGAAATGTTCAATGGTTACAGAGTGGGATGAGATATTTTAATGTCAATCATCCTGTTTATTGGGTGATTTTTGGATTGTTAATTGTGTTTTTTACTTATTTTTATACGGCAATAGCATTTAATCCCACCGAAGTTGCTGATAACATGAAAAAACACGGTGGTTTTATTCCAGGTATTAGACCAGGGAAAAGAACAGCAGAATATATTGATAATATCTTAACAAAAGTTACGCTACCCGGATCAATAGCTTTAGCTATGGTTGCTGTGTTCCCATATATTCTAATGAAGATTACAGATGTTGGATATAGTTTAGCAAGTTTTTTTGGTGGAACATCTTTACTAATTATGGTTGGAGTTGCCTTAGATACATTACAACAAATTGAGTCACATTTATTAACGCGTCATTATGATGGATTTATGAAATCGGGTAAGATAAAAGGAAGACGAAGATTTTAATGAATTGTATATACTACAATAAAACGGAATAGAAAAAATATGTCAAAACAAAAAGCGATAAAAGTGGATGGAATAATTAAGGAGGCATTGCCAAGTGCATATTTTAAGGTTGAATTAGAAAATGGGCATGAAGTTTTAGCACATGTATCCGGGAAAATGAGGATGCATTATATTAAAATATTGCCTGGTGATAAGGTTTCATTGGAATTGTCACCTTATGATCTTAGTAAGGGAAGAATAGTTTACAGATTTAAATAGAAGGTATTGATATGAAAGTAAGAGCATCGGTAAAAAAAATATGTGATAAATGTAAGATTGTACGTCGTAAAGGTGTAGTCAGAGTTATTTGTGAAAATAAAAAACATAAACAAAGACAAGGTTAAATAGGAGAATAAATTGGCACGAATTTCTGGAGTAGATATTCCAAATGAAAAAAAAGTTAAGATTTCATTAACTTATATTTACGGGATTGGAAGAACATTGGCATCACAAATATTAAAGGATGCAAAAATTGATCCCGAATTAAGAGTTAAAGATTTAAGTGATGAACAAATTACCTCTATAAGAAAGGCAATATCGGGAAATTATAATATTGAAGGTACAGCAAGAACCGGCAAAATTATGGATATTAAAAGATTAATGGATATTGGTTGTTATCGAGGTATTAGACATAGACGCGGTTTGCCTGTTAGAGGACAAAATACGAAGAACAATTCAAGAACCAGAAAAGGCAAAAAGAAATTAGCGGTAAAGAAAAACCGAAAGATTTGATTAGGTTATTAGGAGGAATAGTTGGCAAATAAAAAATCACAGATAAAGAGAAGTAAGAAAAAAAAAGGAAAAGTAAATCCTGATGGAATAGCTCATATAAAAGCTACTCATAATAATACGATAATAAATGTAACAGATCGTTATGGAAATACTATTTCTTGGGCAACTGCTGGTAAAGTAGGATTTAAGGGCTCAAGGAAAAATTCTGCATTTGCAGCGGGGCAGGCAGCAGAAAATGCAGCAAAAGAAGCGATTAATAGAGGAATGGTAAGGATTGATGTAAAAGTGAAGGGACCAGGCTCAGGAAGAGAAATGGCAATAAGGTCATTAGCACTTGCTGGTTTGACGATTAAAACAATTAAGGATGTAACACCAATACCTCATAATGGTTGTCGTCCACCAAAACGCAGAAGAGTTTAGGAGGAATAGCTTTATGGCAAGATATATAGGACCGAGAGCAAAAATTTGTAGAAGATTTGATTATCCGACATTTGAATCACCGAAATTTATGAAATTGAGAAAAAGTTATCCACCTGGCGAACATGGGCCCACAAGTAGAAAAAGATTATCTGATTATGGTATTCAGCTTCGTGAAAAACAAAGATTAAAATATTTATATGGCGTTCTTGAAAAACAATTCAGAAATTATTATAAAAAAGCTGATAACCAAGAAGGTGTAACTGGACACAATTTATTAAAAATGTTAGAAGTAAGATTGGATAATATTGTTTATCGTTTAGGATTTGCTCCTACTCGTAGAGCAGCACGTCAACTGGTTTCTCACAGACATATTTTAGTAAATGGTAAAATTGTAAATATTCCTTCATTTCAAGTGAAGCCTGGACAAATTATCAATGTGAAAGACAAAAGTAAAAGAATAGAACTAATTTTAAATTCAGTAAAAAATGTTCGTAGTGATAATACTTTGTCTTGGATCAGTTTAGACAAGGCAAAACTTGAGGGAAGTATTCTACATATTCCCGAACGAGAAGAATTGCCTATAGAAATAAATGAGCAATTAGTAGTTGAATTATATTCGAAATAAAAATTAAGGAACATTTAATGCCAAATTTTCAAATTCCAAAAAAAATTAATGTTGAAAAAGATACATATTCTGATAAATATGGTAAATTTATAATTGAACCATTAGAACGTGGTTTTGGGACAACAATTGGGAACGCATTGAGACGAATTCTTATTTCTTCAATACCTGGTGCAGCTATTACTGCTATGAGGATTGAAGGAGTGCCTCATGAATTTGCTACCATCGATGGTGTAATTGAGGATGTATCTTCAATAATATTAAATTTGAAGCAAGTGAAGGTGAATTTAATAGATTCAAAACCGATTAAATTAAGTTTAAAATTTAAAGGTCCCGTTAAAGTAACTGCTGGAATGTTAATTGATGATGAATCAAAAGTAAAAATTTTAAATCCAGATATGAATATTATGGAAATTGTTAAGAATAAAACAATAAAGATGAATATTTGGATTGGACGTGGTCGTGGATATTATCCTGCAGAACAAAATAAGACAATTGAAGCACCTGTAGATACTATTTGGATTGATTCTATATTTTCTCCGGTAACAAAAGTATCATATATAGTAGAAAAATTACAATCTGGAATCAAAGAAGAATTAGAGAAGTTAATATTGGAGATAAATACTAATGGCTCTATTTCACCGGAAGATTCATTATCTTATGCCTCAAAATTATTAACTAATCATTTAGAAAAATTAATTGATTTAAAAACTTCTGATATTATTGAGCCGGAATTACAAGTTGATGAAGAGAAACTAAAAATGAAAAAGAAGTTAGAGAAGAAGGTAGATGAATTAGAATTGTCTGTAAGATCATACCATTGTTTACATAGTGCCGATATAAATACTATTAGCGATCTGGTTCAAAGAGATGAAGATAGTATGTTAAAATATAGAAATTTTGGTCGTAAATCTTTGAATGAATTAATTCAAAAACTTGATGAGTTAGATTTACGATTTGGTATGGATATTACTGAATTTTTTGATGATAATAATTAATAGTAGGTGAATAATAAGATATGAGACATAATAAAAAAGGTTTAAAATTAGGTAGAACTAAGAGTCATAGAAAGGCATTATTATCTAATATGGCTTCTTCTCTTTTATTACATAAAGAGATAAAAACAACCCATGCAAAAGCAAAAGAATTGAGAAGATTTACAGAAAGATTAATTACTTATGGGAAAAAAAATACAACTCATGCAAGACGATTAGCTTTTAAATTTTTAAGACGTAAAGATACTGTGAAGATATTATTTGATGAGGTTGCGCCTATCTATGAAAAGAGACAGGGCGGATATACAAGAATAATAAAATTAGGAAATAGAGTTAACGATAACGCTCCTATAGTTTTAATTCAACTTGTTGATGCAATAAGTTTTGATGATAAAAAGAAAAAAGAAAAGAAAGAATCAAAAGAATAAAGTTTTTTTAATTATATCGTTTTAATTTTTTAAGAGAATTTTAATTATAGTTATGTATAAAGTATTTATGAAATTGATTAGACGGGTAATTTTAATAATTGCCCTTTTTTGTTTTTCCCTACTGGGGAATAATGATATAGAAAACAATTTACAATTAAATCGTGTTGGGTTGTGGGTAGTTCGTTATTCAATGATCAATAAAAAGGAAATTGATCAATTTATTGATTGCGCAAAGGATAATGGAATTACTGATTTATTTGTGCAAATTCGTGGTCGTGGTGATGCTTTTTATAATAGTGATTTGGTTAAGAAAAATAAAAATATTAGTCCACACTCTTTTGACCCATTGAAGTATGCATGCAATGTAGCCCATAATAATAATTTAAAAATTCACGCTTGGTTTAATACTTATATTTTATTGTCAAATTCAAAAATAGAAAATTATTCGGATCATTTGTTTAAATTGTTCCCGAATTGGACGGAGACAAATTATAATGGGCAAAGCGATTTTGAGTTAGTATATTCAAAAAATACCCCCAAACATTATGAAGGTGCATATTTATCACCTATTCATCCGGATGTTAATAGATACCTGTTTTTGTTAATTAAAGAAATTATTACTAAATATGATATTGATGGAATACATTTTGATTATGTTCGATTCCAAGGTAAGAATTGGGGTTTTAATAAAAAAGGGATGGAAATATTTACTAAAAAAACCGGTTTAAAATCAGAAGATTTTGCGGTAAATGGCAAATATTATCGGAATGACTCACTTAGAAATGCCTTTTTTGAGAAATATTCCGAATATCGTATTCAATCAATTAATGAATTAATAAAAAGAGTTAGTAATTATAATAAACAAAATAATAATGAAATTGAAATTAGTGCTGCCGTGAAACCCAATCCAATACTTGCAAAAAATAATTATTATCAAAATTGGCTGTCTTGGATTAAAAATGATTGGGTAGATTTTGTGGTTCCGATGAATTATACACAAAAAAATCAAACATTTAATAATATTTTATCAGAAATAAAAAATAGTTTGGACAAAGATGAATATAATAAAGTTTTGATTGGAATTGGAATTTGGAAGCAATCTCCGAAAAATGCATCATATAAAATTAATTTAGTTAAAGAGCAAAATCTAACGGGGGTAGTTTTATTTTCCTATAATACCTTAAAAAATAAAGTTAATTATTATAAAGAAATGGTTAAAAATGTTGGAAAGAATTAGAAAATATTTATATAAAGCTAAAGTAATTATTAATTTAACTGTTAAAAAATTTAATAGTGATCTATGTTTAGAACAATCGGCAAGTTTAGCATATATTACTATAATATCCCTGATCCCATTATCTGTTTTATTGTTTAGTATATCTGGCATATTAGGTGTCGGTAAAGAGATTATTCAGTATGTGGAAAATACCGTATTTCCATTTATTGCACCAGAATTTCATGAACAATTAAGTGCTTGGTTAGAATTATATATTTCTCCAACGGCTTTTCAAGGATTAAAAACGGGTATAATTAATTTAATTGCAATTTTTAGTTTATTATTAGCAGCGACAGCGATTTTTGTTATGGCAGAAAGAGTCTTTAATCATATTTGGAATACAAAGGAAAGAAGGAATTATTTTCAAAAAGTTATAGCTTTTTGGACAGTAATAACTACAAGTCCATTATTAATTTTAATGTCTGTTTGGTTAGTGAATTATTTAAATCCAGCTGGAGGAATTTTTGATCAAATTTTGCATGAATTCTGGGTATTACAATTATTATATACAAAACTGGTTCCATTATTTATTAGTTTCATAGCTTTCTCATTATTGTATTTGATAATACCTTCTGCTTCGGTTAGAATTAAAAGTGCAGCGTTTGGTGGATTTATTGCTGCACTGTTATGGGAATTTTCTAAAAATACATTTTATCTTTATATCAATAGAGTTGGAATTGTTACAAGTTTTTATAAATCATTAGCAACAATTCCATTATTTTTAATTTGGATATATCTAACTTGGTTTTTAATACTACTCGGTGCGGAATTTGCCTATGTTTTACAACATAATAAAATGTTATTACATCTATTTAAATATAAGAATAACCGAAAAATATATTCCGATTCATTTTTAGGTGTAATATTATTATTAAATATTCATGAATCTTTCGTTAATGGAAAAGAAACACCGGCAATAGATGACATTGCTGAAAATTTGGGATGTAACCCTCTATCATTGAATAATGTTGCAGATATTTTGGTTGGGAATGGATATTTAATTCCAAGTTCAGATAGAGCAAACAAATATTTTTTAACAAAATCACCTGATAATATCTCAATTGAAAAGGTGGTAAAAGATATTAATTTGAATAAGTATCCAGCTGAAAATTGGAAACATTTTAAACAAGATGAAAAAGATTATTTAAAGAATCATACTTCCAAATTATTTATGGAAGCGGAAAATGCCTTTTATTCTGTATTTAAAGATAAAACATTAAATTATAAAAAATCTATAAAAAGAATTGCTAATAAAAAAAAGAAGAATAGTTAAAATTAATTATTTCTATATTTTTTTTTGTAATTCTCTTTATTCTTTAAATTATTTAAATAGTTATCTTTTTCTACACGGTAATTATTAAAAAAGTTTCTATAAAATTCGGAGAATGTATCTGATAATATCGATTGTCTAGCTTTCGAAGTTAGTTTTAAAAAGAAATGAATGTTGTGAATTGTGTTTAATTTTAATCCGGTTATTTCTTTATTGCGATATAAATGATTCAAATATGCTCGGGAATGATTTTTACAAGTATAACAATCACAATTCGGATCAATAGGACGAAAGTCATTTTTATATTGTGCATTTTTTATATTTATTTTTCCATTCCAAGAATACAAAGCTCCGTTTCTAGCGTTGCGAGTTGGTAAAACGCAATCCATCATATCAACGCCTCTTGCGATCGATTCAATAATATCTTCTGGTTTTCCAACTCCCATTAAATATCTTGGTGAATTTTTTGGCAATTTATCACATACTTTTTTAGTTAGTTCGTACATTATATTTTTTGGTTCACCAACTGCAAGTCCACCAATTGCATAACCATCAAAATCGAGATCTGTTAAATATTTCACACTTTCGTATCTCAAATCTTCAAAAGTTGATCCTTGAATAATTCCAAAAAGTGCTTGTGAATGAGAGTAAAGATTATTGCTATTTTCAAAATATTTTTTTGATTTTTTTTCCCACTCGTGAGTTCTTTTCAATGATTCTTTTGCATAAGAATAATCGCATGGATATGGTGTACATTCATCAAAAGACATAATTATATCACTTCCGAGTATGCGTTGAATACCAATAGATTTCTCTGGTGAAAATTCATGTAAACTGCCATCAATATGGGATCTAAAAGTTATTTTGTCGTTGTCTATTTCACGCAATTTCGCAAGTGAATATACCTGATACCCACCGGAGTCAGTTAATATTGGCTTATTCCAATTCATAAATTTGTGTAAACCACCGGCTTTTTCCATAATTTCCATTCCGGGTCTAAGGTAAAGATGATATGTGTTACCGAGAATTATTTGAGCTTTTGCTTTGATCAAATCTTCATTTGTCAATGTTTTTACTGTAGCTTTTGTACCGACTGGCATAAATATTGGTGTTTGAATTTTACCATGATCAGTTGAAATTTCACCGGCACGGGCGGATAATGTTTTTGAGTTTTTTATTAATTTAAATTTCATGATGTTAATTTATTAATTATTATTAAATATTAAAAATAATTAATGTAAATTATAAATTATAAATTTTGGAATGAAAAATATTGTGATTTTAAAATTATTTTCGTATATTTTAATTCAAAAATGGAGAGGGTAAATGAATAAAAAAATAGA
>JAUVLI010000143.1 GCA_030600775.1 Fidelibacterota bacterium
AATGGATCTATCATTTGAATTAGTATAACATCATGCTTATTTGATAATACTTTTAATGACTTTTCAAAATTCAAATCATAAAAATCACTGACAACAAAAATAACACTTTTTTTATTAATAATTTTAGATAAATATCCTAAGGCATTCCCAATATCGGTCAATCTGGATTTTGATTTACCATATAAAATTTCTCTAATCACCCTTAAGCCATTTGATTTGCCTTTTCGAGGTGAAATATATTTTTCTATCTCGTGTGAAAAACTTAATAATCCAACCTTATCATTATTTTTTATCGCACTAAATGATAATACACTGCAAATTTCTGCAGCTATTTCACTCTTATATTGTTGAGTAGAGCCAAAATGTCCGGAATGTGAAATATCTACTACAAAATAAACCGTCAATTCTCGCTCTTCTTCCATAATTTTTATATACGGGTGATTCTGTCGAGCAGTAACATTCCAATCGATTAAACGAACATCATAACCTCGCTGATATTATCGAACTTCTGAAAATGACATTCCTCTTCCTTTAAAAATTGAACGATATTCACCAGAGAAAACATCATTTACGATTTTCCGAGTTTGAATTTCTATACGTTTTACTTTTTTTAATATTTCTTTTGGTATCATTTATTATTTTTGAAAAAATGTTCTATAACTATTTAAAATATTAATCCTATATACTTAAAAAATTCCAAAATATTATAATATTTTACGCTCCAATTTCATAACTTTCTACCATCAATAATAATTTTCAGCATTTAATAAATATATCCAATCATTGAATATGTTCTTACGGAACTGGAATTGTATCAAAAATCGTCTTGATAATATCTTCTACTGTAATTTCTTCCGCTTCTGCTTCAAATGATAAAATTATTCTATGACGTAAAACATCGTGTCCCAATTCTCGAATATCTTCCGGAGTTACATATCCTCTTTTATTTAAAAATGCGTTTGCTTTCGCTGCATTAATTAAATTTATCGAAGCTCGTGGTGATGCACCATAATCAATAAGTTCACTAATTTTTTCTAATCCATACTTTTTCGGATAGCGAGTAGCAAATACCAAATCTGTAACATATTTATGTATTTTTTCATCTACATAAATATTTCTTACTACTTTTTTTGCTTTTAATATTACATCGACATTAACTACATTTTTCACTTCATCGGGAAGTTCGTTTCCAGTCATAAGATTTAAAATTTGCAACTCTTCTTCTTGAGAAGGATAATCAATTTTAACTTTTAACATAAAACGATCAACTTGTGCTTCAGGTAGTGGATATGTTCCCTCTTGTTCTATCGGATTTTGAGTTGCTAATACCAAAAATGGCTCATCTAATTTGTATGTTTTGTCTCCGATAGTAACTTGTCGTTCTTGCATCGCTTCCAATAAAGCCGATTGTACTTTCGCCGGCGAACGATTGATCTCATCTGCAAGAATAATATTCGCAAAAATCGGACCTTTTTTAACATCAAAAGTAGAATTTTTTTGATTATAAATAAGTGTCCCAATCAAATCAGATGGCAATAAATCAGGTGTAAACTGCAATCTATGAAATTTTGTATTAATTACTTGAGCCAATGATTTTATGGCCAATGTTTTCGCTAATCCAGGGACTCCTTCTAATAAAATATGTCCATCGGATAATAATCCAATTAATAATCGACGAACCATATTTTTTTGTCCAATCAATACTTTGCTTAACTCAGTTTGAATTTGCTGAATAAATTTACTTTCTTTTTGAATCTGTTCGTTCAGTAATTGAAGATCAAATTTCATCTATTATCCTTTATTTTGTTACTTTTATCGAATCTTTTTGTCCAACAATATCTTTCAATTCATCAATTTTCTCAATAGGAACGCCCAAATTTCTTAATTCAAATTCCACCGATTGTTTTAATTCCTGATTGGGATATTCTTGTAAAAATTTACCATATTCTTCTTTTGCTTTTTCTAAATTGTTTACCTTGTTTGCAAATAAGAAGCCAGCCATAAATCTTGATTTGGGACTATATTCTGATGACGGATAATTATTTGCAATTTTACTATAATTTTGAGCTGCTTTCTCAAAATCATGTATGTTTTGCATATAAATTTCAGCAGTTTTGTATATACTTTCTACTGCTAACGAATCTTCAGTAAACCTTTCTGGAATTAATTTCAGCTCATCAACAGCTTTTCCATACTCTTTTTCATTAACCATTTTTTTAACATCACTAAAAATTTCATCAGCTGTTCTATTATCAGCACAACTTGTTAATAATAACAATGTTACAAAGACTAACGCAAACACTTTTTTCATCTCTTCCCCCTTCTTTTGATTTTTTTTATGAACTTCTCATAACTTTGTTCCTAATTTAATAAAATTAATAGGCAAATAAAATAGCAATTATTATTTTTATTTCCGTTCGTTCTCCAAATTTCTTTCTCCCCGAAGAATCATTAACAACAAATGGCATTTCAAATCTGATTGGACCAACAGGTGATTCTATCCTAATACCTCCACCAGTACTAATATAAAACTCATTCGATTGGAAAATACCTGCAAAATCATTTCTTAATTGTCCGGCATCTACAAAAAATTCTGCTCCTAATATCCAAAATAGAGGAATACGATATTCTAAATTGGCTAATATTTTATTATACCCGGCATATACAGTTAAACTATCTGTAGTTAAATATTCATTACCAATTGATTGTGCCCAGCCTCTAACCGATGTTGCGGTACCCATTCTAAAAAGAGCAGTTAAGGGATCATAATCAGAAAAATTGTATGTCTCACCAATTGCAAACCTGCCTGCCAAAACCGATTTGTTAAATATTGAGAAATATTTTGACACAGACATTTCCCATTGAATATATTGAGAATAATTTCCTTTAAAACTATTAACAAAATTAGTATATGATCTTACATTCCACCCATTATGAGGATATAAAAAATTATCACGATTATCATATTTTAATATAATTGAAATCCTATTTTGTATTTCAGATCTTTCTTGCGATAAAATACTTTCAATTTCTCTTAAGGTATAACCTATCGAAATTTGAAATTTCCGATTAGGGTTATAATTTGATGATACAGACAAACCTTTTGTAATCAATTCATCATTTTCATTGATTTCTATTTTATTAAACGGCGAATAGACATCCTTTTTATGATATAATGAAATTGTTGTTGGCAAATGATATTTCCAAATAATAGGAACACGATAACTTAATTGAGCATCATAAGAAAATTGAACATTATTAATATCAGAGATTTGGCTAAGTAATAGATTTATCGAGCCACTAATACTAAGACGATGTGCTCTATTAAATATATTTTTATGCGTCCAATCAATTTTTGAAAATAAATAAGAATAATCGACAAATTCAACTCTTCCTTGTCTAAAACCAATATTTGCATCCCATCTGTGTTCTAATGCCTCAGAAACTTTAACACTTAAATCAACATATTGACTATCAATATTTCTATTTTTAGGAACAATGTTTACACTATTGAACATTCCTAATTCAATTATTCGCCTTCGACTTTGTTTTATTTTATCAAGATCATATCTATCTTCGGATTTAATATTTAATTGTTTTTTAATTGTCCTATATTTTACTTTTTTTAATCCTTTAATGTCAATATCTTTTATGAAATATTTTTCCCCTTCATCAATTTTTATTATTATCTCTAAATTCGGATCATTATTCATTTCATAGTTTATTTTAACATATGCATAACCTAATTGTCCATATTTATTTTCCAATAATTTTAATTTATCTTT
>JAUVLI010000021.1 GCA_030600775.1 Fidelibacterota bacterium
GATAATTGATAATTGATAATTGATAATTGATATTTGATAAATGAAAATTAAAATGAATTGCCACGAGTTTTAACTCGTGGATAGTAATTAATGTAAAAAAAGGACTTTAGTCCAAAATAATAATCCGTTTGGCTAAAGCCGTATAGTTTTTTGAGTTTGTAATCCACTATCTGAAGATAGTGGCAATTCAATATTTCTATATTTAAAAAGCTTTGCTTTTTTCGCATTAAGACGCTTAATGCACTCCAAAAATAATATTTACCACCGAGTTTTACCGAGAATATTTAATAATTGAAAATTGATAAATTCAATATATTTGAAATTATCTTATTTAAAAAACTTTGTGTCCTTGGTGTCCTTTGTGTCCTTTGTGGTTAAATATTCTCATATATAAACAAACTCCCAAAGTCATCATAACTTCAGGAGTTGATTTTTAATAATAAGTTAATTTTATTTCAATAAAACAACTTTTTGAATATTGTTAACATTATCAATTGTTACTTTTACAAAATAAACACCGGAATTCAAACTTTCACAATTTACTTTCAGATCATTATCACCAACTGCCATTTGACTATTTTCTATTTGTAATACTTTCTGTCCGAGAATATTTACAAGTTGAATATTTACAAAGGCATTTTTATTCAATTTTAATGGAATTGTAAATGTAGGATTGAAAGGATTTGGATAAGTTCTTCCTAATTCGTATTTATCAGCAATTTTAGTATAATTTTCTTTAATGCTAACATCATCGCTTAATGGAGTCGAATTAGTAACACCGGGAGTGGCAATTCCGGAAGTAATTTCTGTCCAATTAAGCGAATCGGCACCGGAATTGATAGAATTTCTTTCATAAGTATAATTATCATTCCAAGTCCAAGGAGTAGCACTTACGCCATTATCATTGAATTTATCAAGTATTGTAGTAGTAGTAACATAGTAAATATCACATCCATCATCTCCACCATTAAAATAGAAATTAGATCCAGAAAAATCGGGTATTATTGAATATTCACTATTGAAATTTGTTTCATTTTGTGTTATAATTACGAAAGTACCTGAAGCAATTTCACCACTTAAAACTACTATTTGTGAAGGATCGTTAGGATTGGTATTATAATATCTTGCTTTTACATTTCTTAAAGATATTGCATGATCGCTATTATTATAAATTTCCATAAAACCATCATCATCATTTGTGCCATCTACACCATCTCCGCAAACTTCAGTAATATATAAATCTTCAGCTGTTGGTGCAGCGGGTTCTACTCCTGTTGTTGCATTTCCGTTTGGAATCGTTCCGTCGGTTTTGTAATCAATATCCGAGCCTGAATTTGTGTATGGATAAATTTTAAAGTAATAATCTGTCTCTGCATCAAGTTCAATCCATTCGTAACTTATCGTTCCATGAGAAATATTTTTTGCACCACTGTTGCTACCAATTGTAGAATTATCAGAAACTGCAGTTGAATCTGTAGGATTTGTAATATTATCTGAAGTAGATGCTTTTATAAGGTATCCGGCAGGAGCTTGAGTTCCGTCGTTTTCAGTCCAAGTTAAATCTATTTGATCATATCCATTTACTGTTACAGTAAAGCTTGTTACATGATTTGTTGGTTCGGGATCTGCTGGACTATCGGGTTCGCCAATCCAAGAAGCGGGGTCAAAATCAGCAGGTGCATCTTGTGGATCATTTGTTGTCTCTGCGCCACCTGTATCATTCCAAATATTCCATTCTGCAAAAGTATAGGTTGTGTCTCCTGTAGTAACTGTAGATTTTCTTTCTGCTCTACCATTTTCAAATTCATGATCTGTTTCTGAACCGTCTTCTCCTAAAACTCCAAACATATCTTCAACCACGGTTCCTGGGCTTAGTAATCTAATTTGGTCATCACCATTACTATCTGCAGGACCATTAGTGCCAATATCTTGATCAGCAGCAAATCCAAAAGTACTTGTAAATGTGCTTTGATTTGCACACACAACATAAAATCCTCCAGCAGAAATCGTACCAGTTAAATTTTCTGCTGTTGTTTGCCAGTCAGGATTGCCATTTGTAGCTCTTTGAAGTTGCCAGCCAGTACTTAAATCAACTTCACTGTCTCCGTTATTATATAATTCAACAAAGCGTGCACCAGCTTCATTGTTAGGATCAGCTAACTCAGTAATAAAAACATCTCCAAACAAAAAACCCGCAAAAACAAAGACACTAATTAATAAAACAATAACTTTTTTCATAATATTTTCTCCCTTGTTTTTCGATAAATATTATATTTAATATAAACTATGGTATTGATAATAACAAGGTGAATTTTTATTTATTTTGAAGGGTTTTTTGATGTGGGGTAAAATAACCATTTGCATGATTTTTTGATCTCATATTTTAGTATAAATTGTTAAACTACTGTGTAGTTTTCTAGATGGTGGTATGAAGCAGACTCTTTTTCTATGGACTGTGTCCATAGTTATTAATATTTGATCATTCTGTGATTATTTAAAAATGTTTACAATTTATAGTTTTTGTTTTCATTTCATTTTTACTCTCTTTTAGATAATGCAATGCATTGTCTCTACTTTTGAAATTGGTATCGTGAAATCTGCGAAGCAGATTAATTTAAATAACTACCGATGAAATCGGTAGAGTTGAATATCTCGAAAAAAAAACAACCCTGGAATGGGAGAAAGGGAGAATGGGAGAAAGGAAAACGGAAGTGAATTGCTATATTTTGCCTCAACCTCAGCCTCAACCTTAACCTTAACCTTAACCTTAGCCTTAGCCTTAGCCTTAACCTTAGCCTTAGCCTTAGCCTTAACCTTAGCCTTAGCCTTAACTACAAGTAATTTTCTTTTATTTTTTTCCCCTTATCATCATAAATAAAAAATCCTTTGTTGGTTTTTCTACCGAGATAACCGGCTCTAACTAATCTTTTTAAAATAGGACAAGGTCTATATTTTTGTTCACCTGATTCTATAAAAAGTATTTCTAAAATTCTCAAAACCTTATCTAAACCAATTCTGTCAGCTAATGCTAATGGACCTTCATTCATATCGTATCCCAACTTTACAGTTGTATCAATATTTTCTCCAGTTGTGACGCCTTCCATTAAAACATACATTGCTTCATTTAACATTGGCATTATTACACGAGTTGTAACAAAACCCGGTGATTCTTTGATTTCAATAATTTCCTTGTTTAAAATTTTAGCAAATGCTTTAATTTTGTTAAAAGTTTTATCGGATGTTTTTACACCTTTAATCACTTCAAAAATTGGTACTTTTGGAATTGGACTTAAAAGATGTATCCCAATGAAATTTTCAGGTCGTTTTAATCCACTTGCAAGTTGGGTTATTGATAATGCAGAACTATTTGTAGCAAATATGATATCATCTAAAACAATATCATCGAGTTTTTTAAATATATCTCTTTTTAATTCAAAATTTTCTGTTACCGTCTCAATAATAAGATCGGCATCGGTAGATTTTGTCAGATCACTTGTGTAAAATGCTCTGGATAAAATTGATCTTTTCTCACCGGCAGTTAATCTCCAATGTTTTATTGCCAAATCTAATTCATTTTCTAATTTTTTTTCAGCAAGAATAGCCGATTCTTTATCTTTTTCTATACAAGTTACACCAATTCCATGACTGGCAACTGCCCATGTTAAACTTCGCCCAACATTTCCCTGCCCGATTATGGCAATAGTATTGATTTCATCACTTACAGTAGCACTTTTTTTATTTGATTTGTTCTTAATTAATTTCTCTAATTCTAATGCCATTTTTCCTCCAAATTTTTACTAAATATACAATTTATTTTTCAATCATAATAACAAAAATTATAAATTATTTATATGTAAGAATTCTAAAAAATGTTTTTTTTTGGAATAAATATTTTAGGTAAAGATAAATTTGGTTTTAACCAATTAATACTTTAAATTATAATATTATTGGGAAATATAAAAAAATAGAGGAGAAGTAATGAAAAAAGTTATTAATTCAATTTTGATGATTTTGATGCTCGTATCGTTAGTCTTTGCAAATAATGAAGTTGTGATTTTGCATTGGAATGATGTGCATAGTCATAATATTCCTTGGAAACCGGTAAGACATAATCCGGAAAAACATTTTGTTGGTGGTTATGCATATTTAGATGCATATTTGGATTCACTGTTAATTGTCTATCCTGAAGCATTAAAAATCAATGCCGGCGATGATTTTCAAGGTACTCCCGTGAGTTCTATATCAAAAGGAAGATCGCAAATTGAAATTTTAAATGTAGTAAATCCGGATTTTTTTACAATTGGTAATCACGAATTTGATTATAGTTGGGCAAATTTTTTAAAATTGATTCCGGAAGCGAAATTTGATATTTATGGTGCAAATGTATTGGATGCGAAGACAAATGAGCCGCTTTTGAAAGAATATAAAATATATGACTTTAATGGTAAAAAAATTGCAATATTGGGAGTTACAAGCGATGATTTGCCGGGATTGACATTAAGTGAAAATCTCAAAGGACTAAAAATTGCAGACCAAATAGAAACTGTAAAAAAATTGGTGGAAGAATTGAAACAGAAAAATATTCATCTGATAATTGCTGTAACTCATATTGGATTTGATGAAGATAAGAAATTAGCGAAAGCGGTTCCCGAATTGGATTTGATCGTTGGTGGACATAGTCATACTTATTTGGATGAAGCGGTAGTAATAGGAAATGTTCATATTGTTCAAGCGGCTGCTTATGGTAGATATATCGGTGAATTCAAGTTTTCCTGTGATGAAACAAAAATTACAGATTTTGGTTACAAATTAATTGAAGTTGTGTCTAAAAATATTTCACCTTCTGAAGATGTAAAAAAAGTAGTTGATAAATTTGAGAATAGAGTTGCAAAGGAAATGGATATAGTTATTGGTGTCTTGAAAAGTGATTGGGTAAAAGGAGGAGTTGAATCAAATTTAGGTGATTGGTTGACCGATGTGATGAAGAAGGAAACACGATCGGATATTGCTTTTACAAATAATGGTGGAATTCGTAAAGATCTAGCAGCTGGGGATATAAAAGTTCGCGATATTTGGGAAATAACACCGTTTGGGAATACATTTATAACATTTACAATAGACGGAAAGCAACTTTTGAATATGGTAGAATATATGGTAGAAAATAATAGATTAATGCCGCAATCAGGTTTAAAAATCACAATAAAAAGAGATGGAAATAAATTATTGAAAGTGTTGGTAAATGGTGAAAAGATAGATCCAAATAAAAAATATTCTGTTGTAACAAATAATTATGTTTTTGACCATACAAAGGGTTATTTTGGATTTGTACCGAATAACAATATAAAAACTGGTTTGGTCGATAAAGATGTTTTTTTAGATGCAGTTAGAGAGCAGAAAATAATAGATTCTAAAATTGAAGGAAGGATCATTTTTGAATAAGTGTTATGTGGAATTCTGTGTTTGTGTTATTCATTTTTTATTCTTCTAATAATTTGCAGTTAAATATTTATTACTTTCTTCCAATTATCATAAAATTTTGAAAGTGGAAATCCTAAAACATTAAAATAGCAACCGTCGATTTTTTTCACTAATACGGCTTTCATATCTTGAATTCCATAAGCTCCGGCTTTATCGTAAGGTTCGTATTCGGTGATATATTCTTCAATTTCATTATTATCTAATTTTCTAAAAGTTACTTTTGTAATATCATGATCAGTAATTTCAATATTATCATCTAATTTTATCATTGAAAATCCGGTAATTACTTCATGTATATTATTAGATAATTTTTGTAAAATTTCAATCGCATCTTCTTTTGAATTTGGTTTACCGATAATTCTATTATTTAAAACAACGATCGTATCGGCAGCAATAACAAGTGAATTTTTGAATTTATCAGCAACAACCTTTGCCTTATTTAGAGAAGCGATTTTTGCAAATTCTATCGGATTTTTAATAGTTAGTGTTCTTTCATTAAAGCTGGAGGGAACTATCTGAAAATCTAATCCAAGTTGGTTTAAAATTTCAATTCTGCGAGGTGACTTTGATGCTAAAATAATATTAAAATTGATCTTACTTTTTTTTATCATGTATAATAACCTTGTAAATTAGTTCAATAATGTTTTAATAGTTGTTAAAATATTAAATTGTAACAGTTTATAAATATTTTTTTTATCTCGTTATTTATGAAGTATTTGATATTTTTGTGTGAGATATTCTTTGCCATAAATCTTTTTTGTGTCTTAGCGTCTTTGCGTGAATTTTTCCTATGGTAAGATCACTAACTTTTCTATTTTTTCAAAATTTTCGTTATTTACATCTAATTTAATTTTATAAAAATATACTCCGGCTGCCAATTTCTGATCATATTTATCCTTGCCATTCCAATGAAATGAATTATATCCCATTTGTAAATTCAAATTTTGCATTTTATAAATTTGTTTACCACTGACAGTGTAAATTACTATTTCCCCAATTCCGTCGTATGATGAATAAAAAGTGAAATCGGTTTCGTTTTTAAATGGATTTGGATAATTTACCACTTGTTCTAATACGGAAGAATTTTGTTTGATAACCCTGATCTCACTTTCAAAAGAATTGAAATTATTTACATTATCAAAGACACCAATTTTAAGATTGTGTTTTCCGGATTCAAAATATTTATTGACCGGAAATTGTATTTTTCCATTTTGATATGAATTTGATAAGTATTGAAAATATTCCGTTAGATCAATATCATTTTGAGAATCGTCAATATTCAATGTAATTGAATGTCCAACAGAATTTGTAATATTTATGCCATTTTCATCATAAAAATTTATCTCCATTATAGAAGAATCCACAACAACATCACCGGAAACCAGATCATTATTGTTGACTTTTAGAGAAATTGTAGGTCCGCTAAAATCATTAGAAACGCTATCGCTATATCCCTGAATTATTAGACCATCTTTATATAATGTTCCTTCGATAGAATTATCGGAATTATAATACATTATCTGCAGAATTCCATTGTTTCCAGCATAAGAAATGTCTTTAGGGATTATGAATTTATTATTCAATGTATTATTAGAAAATGAAATTTCACCACTAAATAATTTATTTCCCGGAAGTTTATAACTAATATTTCTAGTAATTCCATTTCCATCAATATATTCACGAGTAACACTTCGTTGATTATCAAATACATTTACAAGCCCTTTAAAATCAATTCCGTTAAATGCAGAGCCGTCTGGTTGAAATACTTCTCCTTTAAAATTGATAACATCAAGTGCTTTCAATGTATCAGAACTGATGTAATTTATTTCTCCATTATTATTAGGAAAATTCAAATAAATAGTTGGATCACCGAGTAAAACAAATTTTTTATTGTTATTACCATAAGTTGATATTTTAGCTTGTAAATATGCTTTGCCGATAGAATTATTTTCAGAACTATTTGGCGCATTAGGGAATAAATTTTTATAAAAATATTTGATAAAATTAACATTGGCAGTAGGGTAGGCGGCTCTTGTTGGACCAATAGTGGCAATAGCTCCGTTATTTTCTAATAGCATAATTTCTTCGCCCATGCTTTGAAAATTTATTTTATCCGAATAAGACCAACTACAAGTAGCGGCTGTTATTAATGGAAAATGACCGTTAGTTTTCATAGTATAAATATCTTCTTTGACAAATACCTTCTCTTGAGTCCAAACTGTTGGTGAACCATGACCAACGAAACTTAATAATATTGTTCCGTCAGAAAATGCGGAGTGAATATCTTCATTTGCCCCTTCTCTTGTAGTGAAACCTGTGATTTCATTCGGTTTTTCAAGATATTCCGTTAAGTATATTTTATTTAATAATGACGATTTTGGTAAATTAGGTACTAAATAATTCTCAGTATCTGTAATATGAAATGGTTCATTATCATTTGGTCTGGCGGGATCATCAGCTATTAAAGTTGTCTTTATTTGCCATAATCCAGGTTGTGAATTTCTTTCATAAAAGATGATCTTATCAACCGCTGCTTCTGCTTCATCAATATTGTTAACCGGTAATCTTCCAATTGCCAAATCAGGAATATCATTATTATCAATTCTTACAAAAGCGTCATCTGTATTAAATGTCTGTATTGCATCATAGCTTCCGTTAGTTTCCGGTTTCTCAAATTGTGGAATGAAATTTTTAGCGTTTCCAGAAATATTTCTGTAATCATAAGTTCCATCTCCAAAAAGTAATACAAAATATGGTTTGGGAGAAGGACATTCGTTATACATTTTGTATAAAAAATTTCTAATAGCATAGGGATCTTTGTTTCCACCACTATATTGATCATAAATGTCATTTATTTTTATTACTTTTGTATTTAATGGATTGTTGGGTCGGTTCTCTTTAAAAGAAGCCAATCGCTCTGCATTACTTTCAAATTCAGCTGCTGTAATAATAATAAAATCGATTTGCTCTGTATAATTTTGCGAATCGTTTGGATCAAAACTTTCTGCTAATTTAATTTTATCGGGTTCTTTAAATTGAGATTCATCTAATATTAAATATTCATTAGAAACATCTGATGCCGGCTGATAAATAGAAAAATTACTACTATCTTCCACAAAATATTCCGGTTCGTAGGGATTCGAAATATTAAAAATATAGAGAGGAGTTGTCTGGAATTCACTTACATTAAAGACGATATCTTTATTTTCCGATTGTTGCCAAATGTTTAGAAAATTGTTTTTTGCTGTTAGTTTTGCCGGATAAATAATATCAATATAATCTAAAAATGCTTTACAATTTTCTAAGTTTGATGAGTAATTAATTTTTACAGTTGAATTATCAGATAGAGTATCGGTATCAAAATAATAATTATTTATTCTTCTGTAAAAATTTGAAGTTGTTATATTGCCAATACTTGTATTGTCTATATTAAAATTGAATGTATGCATATTTGATATTTCTCCACCACCGGTTGCACCGGCACAAACAAATCGAATAAAACTGTTCAAGCCGGATGAAATATAACGATCGTCAAATGAAAGGGGATAACTTTGTGAACTTGAAGGCCCATTAAATGAATCTCCATACCAATGAATTCCGCCTTCTACTTCATTTGCTTTATCTCTTTCATAATGAATTCGTTTCCGATAATGATCAATTTCAGTGTATCCGGTTCCACCGGAATTGTCCATTTGTTCTATTCTCAATCCGGAAATTGAGCTGCTTGTAGGGATCAATAACCAAAAATGATTAATGGTTTCATAAGGATTTGTAATATATCTAACATTTGTATATGATGAATTATCGTTAAATTCCCAACCGCTTGGGCCAGTTGCATAAAAGATAAATGCATCATTGGAAGCATTGTTGCCTTCAATAAAAAGCATAGGGATTTCAACAAGATTTTTCAATGTATCAGGAATTGTTGAATTGTATGGTCTGCCGAATGTTGAACTTGCATATAATTTTATTTTACTGTTGGAATAATTTTCTATGGGAATTCCAGCATCAAAAATATCTTTACCGCTAATTTTATAAATTTCCTTTTCTGTGATATTTATTTCCAACCATTGACCAGTTTCATAAGTAATTAATGATTTTTTTGATAATTGGTCTATTTCGGAGTATTTAATTTTATCTAATGTTTCATTGTTGATAAATAGATCCTTAAATTTTTCAACATCTTTTTCTGAAGCTTGAATTTTCTCTGATTTGCTATCGATCTTTATATTTAATTCAAGTTTATTAATATAACTTTTATTTGACAAAAGAGGATTTATAATCAAATAAGTAAAGTTCATATTTCTAAAAATCGTTGGTTCTTCAATTTTAAGTATTTCATTTTTTTTGGGAAGATCGTTAGATGTGATTTTTGAATTATCAATTTTTCTTGTTTCTATGATTTTATAAGAAGCAATTGGCTTTTTTGAATTTAATAGTGCAATTGGTATCATTATTTTGTTAACTACATAGTTGTCTTTTTGAACATATTTGTTGCCATCAACAAAATCGTAATAGAATAATTTTTTATTATCGACATTAATATTTTTTATATCAATTTCCCCAATATCAATTGTCAATTTATATTCATAATCGTTTAAATTATCAATTTTAATATTCTGTTTTCCAAATAGAAAATTTGATGAAAATAAAATGATGATCAGTGATAATATTCTTAGGTTATTGTGGAATTGAAAATGAGATTTTGGAAATTTGCTTATCTTGTTCATATTGAATTTAATACTCTTGGTCTTATAATTTGTTCCTATATTTTAATTTCGCCTTAAAATAACTTATTTTTTGAATATATAGAAGAAATAATTAATTAATTTTAGCCACAATTAACACAAATAAGAAAATTTTAAGAAATCATAAAATTAAATTACAACTTTTGAACTTATGAATTTCACAATTTTGCTATTTCACAACTCGTTTTTCTTTAATTAATTCAAAAAAACATAGTAAAAAATAATTATAAACATTATATTTACCACGAAATAAATTTGAAATAATGGAGGAATAAATGAAATTTGAATTAAAAAATATTCACCTTTGGCCTGTATTTAAAATTACATTCTTTGTGTCAACATCTATTATGTTAATTATTCTTTTACTTTTTGGAAATCAATATATTTCTATGTTGCAATCAATGTCGCAATTTTCCAATGTAGATATCGGTTCTATTAATGTTGGTTTTTTCTCATTTATCTTTATTGCAATTGCTTTCGGATTGAATTTAGCTATTTTGGGAACCGTGTTTTGTATTCTGTATAATCTGTTCAGTCAATGGTTTGGTGGCTATGTAGTTGAATTTGAAGGTGATTGGGAAATTATTGATGAAAATGAGGAAAACAAAAAGATCGAAGAATCCAAAGATAAAGAAAATGATTCGGAAGCAAAATAAAAGTTCGGTCAGAGTAAGATTTGCTCCGAGTCCAACAGGATATTTACATATTGGAAGCATTAGAACGGCGTTGTTCAATTATTTATTTGCGAAACATAATGATGGCAAATTTTTATTGAGGATCGAAGATACCGATACTGAAAGATCTTCAAAAAAAATGATAGAAAATATTCTTGAGTCGTTAAAATGGTTGGGATTGAATTATGATGAAAAAATTGTTTATCAGTCAGGCAATATTGAAAAACATAAACAGGCGGCAGATAAATTATTGGAAGAAGGGAAGGCGTATAGATGTTTCTGTACAAAAGAAGAATTACAAAAAGATAAGTTAAAAACAGCTTCGGAAAATAGATATTATAAATATAGTGGAAGATGTAGAAGTTTAACTGATGAACAAATTAAAAAAAAGTTGGAAAAAGGAGAAATATTTTCAATTCGTTTCAAAACTCCAGAAGGAATTACAAAATTCAAAGATAAGGTTTATAAAAGTATTTCAGTTAATAATTCGGAAATAGACGATTTCATTATTGTTCGTTCCGATGGTTCGCCAACTTATAATTTTGCGGTTGTAGTTGACGATTCGGATATGGAAATCACACATGTAATTCGTGGTGAAGACCATTTATCCAATACACCCAAACAAATATTGATTTATCTCGCTTTGCACAGATCAGTTCCAAAATTTGCTCATGTTCCGTTAATTACAGATCCTGAAAAAAAGCGATTGAGCAAGCGAACAGGAGCAGTTTCAGTTAAAGAATATCGTAAAATGGGGTTCACTCAGGAAGGATTAATTAACGGATTGGTTCACTTAGGTTGGGGAACAGGTCAGAATAAAACAATTTTTACAATTAAAGAACTTATTAAAAATTTTGAATTAAATCATGTATCAAAGAAAAGGGCCGTATTTGATTATGAAAAAATTAAATGGATAAATGGGAAGTATATTTCCTCAATGTCTGCAAAAAAATTATTTCCGTTGGTTGTGGAAAATTGGAAAAAAAATTCTTTAATAACAGACGAAAAAATAATATCAAATAAAAAGCGATTGTTGGCAATAATTGATCTTCTTAAATCCAGAATGCGACTTATTCCTGACTTTTCAATTTTAGGTAAATATTTTTTTGTGTCTCCGGAAAAGTATGAAGAAGATGCGGTTCAAAAACATTGGACTAAAGAAAAAGTGGAATTTCTGTTAGAAAGATTGATTATTGAATATACGAATACTAAAGATTTTAATTTGAAAACTTCTGAAGAAATAGTTAGAAGAATAGCTTCGGAAAATAAAGTTAAAGCGGCTGTTTTAATTCATGCTTTACGACTTGCAATTACTGGATTTTCTATCAGTCCGAATATTTTTGATGTTTTAATTTTGATTGGAAAACAAGAAGTAATACAAAGAATAAAATCGTCTTTAAAATATGGCGAAGAAAACGGGATTTTTATATGAAACAATATTTAGATATGGTAAAATATGTTTTAGATAACGGTATAAAAAAGCAAAACAGAACTGGTATTTCCACAATAAGCGTATTTGGTTATTTTTATAAAGTTGATTTGAATAAAGGTTTCCCGCTTTTAACAACAAAGAAAATGTATTTTAATTCATTAGTGCATGAACTATTTTGGTATTTAAGTGGTGAAGAACATATTCGTAATTTAAGGAAACATACAAAAATATGGAATGCGTGGGCAGATAAAGATGGAAAATTGGAAACGGCTTACGGAAGATTTTGGCGACGATATCCAGTACCAAGTACTGGTCTTGAAGGTGAAAATTGGAATTCAAAATGGACTTATTATGACCAAGATTCCGGTTATAAAGTATTTGATCAAATCCAATATGTTATTGATACATTAAAGGAAATTAAAACTAATCCGACTACTCCTAATTTGAGACGAATGGTTGTAACCGCTTGGCATCCGGGAAATGCAGCTGAAAGCAAATTGCCGCCTTGTCATTATACATTTGCTTTTAATGTTACCGGAAATAAATTGAATTGTCATCTTACTCAAAGATCCGGTGATATCGCTTTAGGAATTCCATTTAATTTAGCGTCTTATGCCTTACTAACAATGATGATTGCCAAAGAGACAAATTTTGAACTTGGTGAATTTGCACATACAATTATTGATGCTCACATTTATGAAAATCATATTGAAAAAATTAAAGAACAATTAAAACGAGAACCAAAAGAATTGCCAAAATTACAAATTGCAGATAAACCATTTGATGAGTTGAAATTTGAAGATATTAAATTAATTGACTATAAGTATTATCCAAAAATAAAATTTGATGTGGCGGTATAAAAAAGAAATCATGAGCCGAAAGCCGACGAAGTTAATTATGAATTGTGAATTATGAATGAAAAATTCCGAAGGAGTGAAATGATCATAAAATGGAAAAAATAATAATCGTTGCAATGACAAAAGAAAATATAATAGGAAAGGATAATAATATTCCTTGGCATATTTCCGATGATTTGAAATTATTCAAGAAGAATACGATAAACAATACGATTATTATGGGTAGAAAAACTTATGAATCTATTGGAAAACCGTTACCAAAGAGGAATAATATTGTTGTAAGTAGTAAATTAAAAGTAGATAATGAAGTTAAAGTTTGTGATACATTTGAGAAAGCAATTAATTTAGCCGAGAATTTAGGAAAAGATATATTTTTTATCGGTGGGAATCAAATATATAAAAGTGCATTGAAAATTGCGGATCATATTTATTTGTCGCTTGTCAAAGGGAACTATTCCGGCAATGTATATTTTCCTGAATACGATAAAAAAGATTGGCAAATGATTGATTCTAAAGAATATGATAAATTTACTTTCATTAGATATAGAAAAATATTTTAAACAATTAATTTTGTGATTATAATCATTTTACTTATATTATATTAGTGTTAATATTACTTGAAAATTAAATAAATTAAATAACTAAATTGGAGGTTAAAATGAAAATTAAATTATTCTTATTATCGGTAGTGTTGATATTTTCATTTACTTTTACTTTTGCACAGGATGAAGAAACTGATAATTCTTCTACAGATACAGACAATGCAAAGAAAAGTAGTATGGGAATGGCTTTTGGTGCAGTAACTTTGGGTGGTAAAATGTATAGTCAAGTAGCACTTCGTCCAACATTAAGAATGGGGAAACTTGGAGTAGGATTAGATGTTGTTTTATATATTAACAGTGAAGGAAATATCTACAAAGATAATTGGCAGCATATTGATGATGTTTTGGATAAAATTTATTTCATAAGTTGGGGAATCCCTACAGATTTGTTTTATATGCGATTAGGTGGATTGGATAATGTCTCAATTGCACATGGGATAGCACTTAATCATTATACTAATATGTTAGAATATCCGGATGTAAAACGACTCGGAACAAGAATTAACGTTGAAATTGGGAAAGTTGGTGTACAAACTTTTGTATCTGATTGGCAAGAATTAGGTGGTGAAATAAAGACACCGGGAATTCTTGGTGGTCGAGTTTCTTTTGGTGAAAAAATTAACATTGGACTTTCTGGTGTAGTTGATATTAATCCTTATGGTGCTTTTGATAAAGATAAAGATGGCGATAATTATTCCGATCTAATGGATCAATTTCCTAATGATGGAGATATTTGGAAAGATTCAGATATGGATGGAATTGCTGATAATAATGATATTGATTCCGACGGCGATGGTTTGTGGGAATATGACCCAAGTGATGGATACACAAATGCTGAATTAGCTGTATTAAATGATTATTTAATTGGATTAGGATATACCGGAATTGATGATCCCGATGCGGTTGATACATTAAATATTCCAACTTTATCTGATCTGGTTGATGACCATCCAAATGTTTACTCAATGAGTTTTGATGTAAATGTCCCGCTTGTTGAAAATAAAATGTTTTATTTGGAAGGATATTCTATCGTATCATTATTAGGATATTCAAGTGATGAAACAAGCAAATCAGCTATTGGAACGGTTCCACTTGGGTTAGCTGCAAATATTGCAAGTATTGTTGATGCAAGAGTAGAATATAGATGGGCGCAAGAAAATTTTCAATATGGATTTTTTGGAAGAAATTACGACATAAACAGAGTTCATATTTCAAAAGATTCGACAGGAATAATTCCAAAGACAAAATATGACAGAATGTTGGAAAATGGTCGCCCTGCTGCAAATGGATATTTTGGAGAAATCGGTTTAACATTCTTTAATGCTTTGCGTGCTTCTGCATCATATATGGATATGGCTGTTGATGGTGCCGATAATATCAAAACATTTCATGCGGGTGCTACTATTCAAAAAGGATTGATCCCGAAACTTGCTGAAGCAACTGCTTATTATGAAAGAGATAATGAAGCAGATCCATTTGATTTTAAAAATCCTACAGAAAATACAGTATTAGGGTATAAAGTCGGTGTTGCAATTAGCGAAGGAGTTAATTTGTATTGGAACTTTATGCAAACTTATCGTGATGAAAACGGCGATGGTGATATTGATAGTAAAAATGAAGCTGTCAAAGTTATGAATATTGAAACGAGTTTTTCTTTTTAATTATTAATTAAAAAGAAAAAAATATTTTGAAACAGTGGGTGACTAATATTGCCCACTTTTTTTGAAACTAAAGATTTATTTGCAACACAAAATTTCAAAATTCGTCACTTGGGAAAATAAAATATGAAAGGAATTAAACTAAAAAAAATATTTTTACTGATTTTATCAGGATGGCTTTTATCAATAGTATTTTCATCATTTCAATTATTGAACATTTTTAGAAATAGTACCAATTTATCTCTAATTTTAATTGGTTTTTTAGAATTTATTTTTATTGTTCCAAGTTTAATATATTTTTATAAAAATGATTATTCTTACAAAAAGTATTTTAAGTTAAATAATGTTTCAAATAAAATATTGTTTCCACTAGTCGTTTTTTCAATAGGTGTATTTATTTTAAGTGATGCAATTGATAGAATAATCAATACTTTTATACAGGCGCCAAGTTTTTATTCAGAAGTATTGGATATGTTAAGATGGAATGATGTATATTCATTCTTAATAATAATTATTAGTGTAGTTGTTATTGCTCCGATCATTGAAGAAATGATTTTCAGAGGATTGCTATTGCGAGGTCTTGAAAAAAAATATGAATCGGTAGTATTATCGATTATTTATTCTTCAATATTATTCGCAGTTATTCATGTGTTACCATCATTTTTTATTCAGATATTTTTAATTGGAATGATTTTAGGATTTTTATCAATTAAATTCAATTCAATTTTTCCAGGAATAGTTTTACATTCTATTAATAATTTGTTAACTTTATTACTGTTGAATTTGAATGGGAATTATTTTGATTTCTATTTAAAAAATGATTTTGTAAATTGGAAAATGGTAATAGTTGGTGGGATATTAATTTATTTCGGATTTCGTGAAATAAAGTCTTATATTATCGCAGAAAAGTTAAAGAAAGGGAAATGATATGAGAAATAATGAAGTTTTACTATTAGTTAATACATTAAGGAAACTTTTAAGAAGAGGTGTCAATTCAAGTGTAATTAATATTATCGCCAAAACACATCCGGCAGACATAGCCTTATTATTTAGATCTTTTACATTTAATGAGCAAAAGAAAATATTTTCTTTGATCCTATATGTTGAGAAAAAAGGGGATGTATTATCAGAGTTAGATGACTCCTTAGCATTAAATCTATTTTTGTCTTTAAATAAATCAGAGATTGCTAAAATATTCAGTAAAATGGATGTAGATGATAAATCTAAATTAATTCGATTATTACCAGAAGAAAAAAGAGATGAATATTTTGCAATAATGAAAGAAGAAGAGTCCATAGAAATAACAACAATGATGAGCTATCCTGAAGAATCTGCTGGAAGTTTGATGAATACAAAACTATTCTATCTATCCGAAGATTGTACCGTATCAGAGGCAATAAGCAAAATAAGGGAAAGTGCAGACACTGAATTAGTATTTTATTTATATGTAGTGGATGATAGAAAACATTTAGTAGGTGTAATTTCTTTGAGACAGTTAATATTGGTTTCACCAACAAAAAAATTAAAAGATATTATGATTGAAGATATTATTACTGTAACCCCTGAAACTGATCAAGAGGAAGTTGGGAAAATCGCATCGAGATATAATTTTTTAGCCATTCCAGTTGTTGACAATGAATATAAATTACTTGGTATTGTTACAGTTGATGATATTATTGATATATTACGAGAAGAAGCGACAGAAGATTTACTTCGTATGGTTGGAGCGGGTAAAGATAGTGATATTCTTTTCAAGTCAACTATGGAAGCAAGTAAAATTAGATTTCCATGGCTTTTTGCAACTTGGTTAGGTGGATTACTTGCGGCAATTGTTATTGGTACTTTCCATGGTTTATTATCGAATTTTATTATTTTAGCATCATTTTTACCAATTATTGCGGGTATGGGTGGGAATATTGGGACACAAACTTCAACGATTATTACACGAGGTCTAGCTACTGGTAGAATTGAACATGAAGGAGCTTGGAAATTAATTTTTCGACAATTGAAAGTTGGATTATTATTAGGTATTTTTTATGGAATTGCTTTAGGAATAGTTTCATACTTTTTTTATGAAGGTGCTGGTTTTTTCATCAGTTTAGCAATTACTTTAGGTATTACAGTTGCAATGATCTTAGCAACATTTACTGGTGTAGTAGGACCAATTTTACTTGAAAAAATGAATGTTGATCCGGCAATTGCAATGGGTCCATTTGTAACAACTACTATAGATATCATGGGAACTCTGGTTTATCTTTCCATAGCAGCCGCATTAAGTAAATATATTATAATGTGATAATTATATTGAAAAACAAAACATATTTAAAATTTGGTTATTTATTCATTTTTATCATTATTTTTCCAATCTTAATTTTTGGTGAAAAATATAAAGTCTCTTATTTAGGAATTCCTGTAGTTGATGTTGAAATAACAGAAAGTGTATTACCAAATAATTCAATAAAAATATTATACCATACAAAAACAAATAAATATTTTTATTCATTTTATAAAGTTGATAATTATTATGAATTAATTTTAGATCCTAATTATAAAAAGATTGAATCCTATAAAAAGGAAATTGATCAGAAGGATTTTTCACAATATTACGAAGTCCATTTCAAAAATGATTCCGTTTATTATAGTAATGGAATTAAAAAAATGTGTTTGTCTCCAGTTCAAAATATGTTAGGATTGATCATTGAATTAAAATATTATGATGTGGAAGAAATAAATAATGTACTTATTGAACATGAAGGAATATTTTATAAAAGCAATATCCAAAAAGTGCCAAAAAGATCAAATAAGCTGCAAACAACTTATCGCATATATACGAAAAATGTCAGAGGGAAAAAAGTATTAAAAGAGACGGATATATATTCTTGGAAAATTGCTGATTCAACAGCAATGAAGGAAGTTACTTATTCAAATGTTGATCATTCAATAATTGGAGCAAGATTTAGATTCGGGAAACTTACCTTGTCGGCAAAAAGGGTAGAATAAAAGATAAACAGATGTTATTTTTTGAGTTTAATATTCATAAATCATTCTGTTTCTAATTTAGTTCATTTTTTACAAAATCAATTACATAATTTCTGATCATTTTTCTAACTTTTCTAAAATTATCTAATACCTGTTTCGGTGTGCCAATTGAAAAAGTTGGATCTGGAAAATTATGATAAAACCGTTTTCCATTTCCCTTAATGTAAGGACAAAATTCACGCGCATTATCGCAAACTGTAATTATATAATCAAAATTTATTTCAGAATACTCATCAACTAAATTAGAAGTGTGGTTTGAAATGTCTATTCCTATTTCCTTCATTATCTTTATTGCTTTGGAATTTACTCCAGCTGCTATAATACCGGCATTATAAATTACATAATTATCATTTGTATAATATTTCAAAAAGCCTTCGGCTATTTGACTTCTAGAGGAATTTCCCATGCATATTACTATAATATTTTTCATTTTTCCTCATTAAAATTTTTAATTCCCTGTACTACCGAAACCGCCTAAACCTCTGTCAGAATCATCTAATTCTTCTACTTCAACTATTTCCGGATGTTTTGGTGTTTGAAAAATTAATTGTGCAACTCTGTCACCGATGTTTATTTCAAAATCATCATCACTTAAATTTGCTAATATCACACCTATTTCATTGCGATATCCAGCATCGACTGTTCCGGGAGCATTAAGACAAAATATTCCTTTTTTCAATGCTAATCCACTTCTGGAACGAATTTGTATTTCCATTTCCTGTGGAAGTTCTACAGCAATGCCGGTTTTTACTAATTTCCATTTTCCTGTTGGAATCGTAATATTCTCAATTGCTCTGATATCATACCCAGCATCGTTCTTATGTAATTGATGTGGAATAATCGCTTTAGGATTTAATTTTTTTATTTTTACTTTCATATATTTCCTTATAATTATTAAAATTATTCTTGCTATAATTTATTAAATATATTTTGTTAATAAAATATTATTTTTAGAAAATTTTCCAAAGTTTTCACCGCTATAAATTTTGATATGTTTATGTTTCCAAATTTTGAATTATATTATACTTTGAAAGTTTTGTTCGTTAATATTCGTTTCATTTAATGAACATAAAAAATTTTAAATTATTCTTGTTTTTTTATATTTTTTTTCGGATAATTAGACACTTGCCGGGATGGTGAAATTGGCAAACGCAGGGGATTCAAAATCCCCCGGGCTTCGGCCCTTGAGGGTTCAATTCCCTCTCTCGGTACAAAATTTCAAGTAAGTGACCAAAAGATGATAAAAAAAAATCTAAAGATTACTGTTCTAATATTAATAATTCTAATATTTAATACTTCATTATTTAGTCAAATAATTGGAAAAATAGAAGGCAAGGT
Source organism: Fidelibacterota bacterium (assembly GCA_030600775.1). GTDB lineage: Bacteria > Fidelibacterota > Fidelibacteria > Fidelibacterales > Fidelibacteraceae > TCS52. The sequence goes on from JAUVLI010000021.1 coordinate 19,827, forward strand.
TACAGATATTCAAACTGGTTTCCCGATTGAAAATGTAAATGTATTCTTAGAAAATACAAATTATGGTACTGTAACAGATGCCAATGGAAATTTTGAAATAAACAATATTCGCTCAGGTGAATATAAGATGATCTTTAGCCATATTTCTTATATTGATGAAATTAGAACAATAGAAGTGATGCCGGAAAAAAGAGTTAACTTGACAATAGAAATGAGCATAAATATTATTCAATTAAAAGGTGTCGTAGCTGAATCGAAAGTAGTTCATTCATTTATAAATAAATTACCTGAAGAAAAAGTTAAAATAATTAATATTGAGGATATGCATCTGCTTCCGAGTACAAATATTGGAGAAGTGTTGAATCAAGCAGCTTCTCTGGGAATAATAAATACGGATCAGACGCAGGAAATAATGATAAGAGGGAATTATTCTGATAAAGTTCTTTTTTTACTAAATGGAAATCCTTTAGCAAGTGGAAATCTGAATATTGCTGAATTACCTATTTCTATCGTGAAGTCAATTGAAATTATGCCTGAATCGGGATCGGCTTATTTTGGCGAAAAGGCGGTTAGTGGTGTTATAAATATTATTACCAAAGAGAGCAAGAAAGAAGATCCAATATATGATGGTTACATTTCTTATGGAAAATATAGTAAATATGTTATAAATCATTCTATTAATTTTAATTATCATGGTGGGCATTTAGTAAATGTAAATATTATTAAAAATGAAAATAATTTTACTTACAAAGATACAAGTGGGAATGTTAAAATTAGAGAAGATAATTCAAGTTTTAAACAACAATTATTTTATAGCTATAATAATCGTATTGCTAACCAACTAATAATATCCGGAAATATATTTGCGAAATTTGGTGAAAGAAAATTTCCCGGTAGTATTACAAAGCCATTGAATAATTCCGCATTAAACCATTCTTTTGTGTCAGAAAATTTAAAATTTGGATACAATGATGGGAAAAATCTTCTTTTCTTAAAATATATTAATTCTAATAATAATGATAATTATACTTTGAATGATTCTATTTTAAATAAAAATGTGAAAATTGATAATAGTTTAGAAGAGATAGAATTATCCGGTTTATTTACAGATAAACTCATTAAATATTCTGTATCACTCGGTAAAAAATGGGAAGATTATAAAGAACAAAATATTAATGATAGCATAACAACTAACCTTAATCATTCTCGTGAAACATCATTTTTTAGTGGAGCGGCAGATTTTGATATAAAAATATTTGATCAAAGTGTTAATGTTTTTGGTTCCATCAGAGATGATAAAATTAAAAATGTTACGGATGAAACTAGTTGGGAATTTGGTGGTACAATAAAATTGAATTTACTTGGCAATAAACTTTTTGGAAATTATTCTGTTGGCACAGGTTTTAAATTACCGGATTATGATTCGAAATTTTCTGTTAATGGCTTTTGGTCTTTAGCAAATACGGATTTAAAACCGGAGAGAAGAGAGAATATTAATTGGCAAATCGGTTTGATAAACAAGTCATCAATTTTTGATTTACGATATAAAAATTTCCAATATGATATAGATAATGTAATAATTTGGAAACAGGATTCTACAAATGAATATATTCAAACTAATTTACCCAAAGCAATAAATTTCGGATATGAAATTTCTGTTAATTTAAAACCAATTAAGCATATTTCCATAAATGGTAGTTATTCGGAATATGATTACGTAAATAAATCAACTGGAGAATTTTTTAACAAAGTTTTACCTTTTAAACCTGCTTACCAATTATTTTCACAATTACAAATTAGTTTTTTAAAACAAAATTTTATTTTTGAATATATCTCTAATGGAGAAAGTTATGAAGATCCGGAAAATAAAGTCGTGATGAAGCGATATGATCTTTATAATGTTTCAACACAAAGAGAATTTCATTTTAAAGCATTTAAAATTAATGTATCATTTACAATGAAAAATTTATTAAATGAAGATTATGAGATAATTCATTATTTCCCGATGCCCGGAAGAACTTATGAAATGAAGTTAGGAGTGAAATTTTAATTTTATTCTACTATTTCATATTTAAAATGA
>JAUVLI010000108.1 GCA_030600775.1 Fidelibacterota bacterium
CGGTAATTGATTTCTCTTTTATATCATCGTTTTGCCAAAAAGGGTTTGATATACAAGATGATAAAATCAATGTTAATATTAATATAATATTTATAGAATTCTTTCTGATTTTCATTTAAATTCAATTCCTCCGGATAAATAAAATCTTCTATCTTTAAGTGCAATTCCTTCCAATACCATTTTGTCATTCAGAATATTTTTGCCACTAACAGAAAAGTAGGTATTAAATCGCCATAATTTGAATTCTTTTTTCAATTGAATATCTAAACTTTCAAATGATTCCATATTCATTTCTTTCAATAATAGCACTCCATCACTATTTATTTCATTTACGATGAGTCCCATTGAACCTGATTCATGAAAAAATTGCAAACTAAAATTGAACAAATTATGATCAATTATTAGACCTGCTGCTAATTTATCTGTTGGCTTAAATGGGAATGCCAATTTATCCTCAATAAAATATTTCGAAGCTGAAAAATTTAATCTACAAATACCGTTTATAAATAATGGAGTAATTGAAGATTCAATTCCATAAATTTTTGCATCATTGTAATTATCAAAATATTGTACCGAACTTCCTCTTAAATGGATCATTCTCATTTTGTTGACATAAGAATTTGTAAATATTGAAAATTTAAATAATATTTCCGATAAGAAATTGCTTCCAAATTTATTTATTGATAAAGTATTTACAATTTCAAAATTACTTTTATATTCGGTTAATAAAGTACTATTTCTATTTGTGATAGGAAATCTGAGTGCTGTAATTTGTTGCAAAAGTGAAGGAATGCGAAATCCTGAAGAATAATTAAAATTCACTTCATACAAAAAATATTCTGGTGCTCCAATGAAAGAAGTTGAGATCATAAATGATTTTTCACGCCAACAATTTTTTATTGAGTCCGAAAAAGTTGACATGTCAGCAATTTCATTTTTATCATCCAACACATTCTCATATTTGAAGTTAAATTGAACATCTTGCAAATCAAATGGATATGATAAGTCTGTGTTTTTAAATTGCAGACCACCTGATACATTGTTATTTGTTCTTTTAAAATTTTCAGTATTGTCATTATAAGTTTCGGATATTTCCGATTCTTTTATTTGATAACCAAGGTAGATATTTATATTTTCCGTGTCATAAATGTGGTCACCTTGAAAAATGTTTGTATTATCTTTCAATGTTCTTTTTCTAGAAGAATCATTATATGTCCAACTATGTATCTGGCCTGAATTTTGTTGTGAAAAATAAAAATTGCTTTTACCAATATTTTGAAATGCTTCGGAAAATTTGATATTAAGATATGTTTGATCACTTTCCAAAGTATCTAAAATTTGGTCATTTTCATATTTTCTTTTATTCTGCAAAAAATTCACATTTATTTTATGTCGTTTTTTATCTTCAATCTTTTTCCCAAATGAAAATGATGAACCTGCTGTTATATTTGAAGATGTATTTAGAATATTTGCATTTGTTGTATCAATATAATTTAATTTTGACGATGCGTTGCCAATACCGGAAAACATATTAATTCCAAAAAGATCCTTATACAAATTTAAATTCCACTTTCCTGAATTATAAGATCCAAATTGTTGATCAAACTTGATCAGATAATCTTGTTTATATTTCGGAATAAAATTAATAACCGCTGCAGAATTGTATGCACCCATTGAAGCAACATTACTTCCTTTGATTATATCAATATGATCCAAAATATCTTCATTTATTAGCGATAAGTCGGAATAGTTATTAAAATTATTATTTATTGGAATCCCATCATAGAGAATTACAATCTCGTCGCTATTGCTCCCGCGAATTGAAATAGTTTTTTCTCCATTTAATTTTTCATCAATATGAATACTCTGTTCGTTTTTTAGAATATCCGATACATCAATAACTCCAATATCTTCAAAAGCAGCGGAGGGAATTGAAGTTACGGCATTTCTAATTTCCTGTTTATACTCAAATTCATTAACATTTCCATAAAAACTTATATTTTCAAATTGGAGCACTTTTTCAACTAATTTTATCTGTTTACTATTTTTAATTTCATCAAATGTGATGTTCATTATATTATATTTTACATGGCTGATAATAACAATTTTTGAACTTACTTTTGAAGTATCAATAATCAATCTAAAATAACCATTTTCATTTGTAATTGTGCCAATATATGAATCTTTTATTAAAATATTCACATTTGAAATTGGTTTTTTATCTTTGGAATCAATAACAGTTCCTTTTATGACGATATTTTGTCCAAATATTTGAACAAAAATGAATAAACTAAAAATGAGTGTAAATATTTTATATTTCATAATTCTTTTCCAAAAGTTGATTAAATTTACTAAAAATTAATTGTGATTCATAGTAAAAATATAACACGAATAATGAGAAAGGCGACGACGACTGGGGAAAAGGAGATAAGGCGACTGAGAGACTTTAAGACTGGGGAGACTACGTGAGTTTGGGAATTGGCATTTAATTGGAAAACGGAGAATGGAGAATGGAGAACGGGAGGCAGAGAAAATGCGACAAAGCGATTTTTTAAACCTCAACCTTAACCTCAACTTCAATCTTAACCTCAATCTTAGCCTCAACCTTAATCCTAGCTTAATTGAAATTCGTTACTAATACAACTTTTTATTTTTATATTTTATTTTCAGTGAAATTTAATTAGCTTATGACTATGAAAAATCAAGAAATACGAAATTTTAGTATAATAGCTCACATCGATCACGGAAAGTCAACATTAGCTGACAGAATACTGGAAATTACCGGCACACTTAAAAAATTCCAGATGAAAGAACAAATCCTCGATGACATGGATTTGGAGCGAGAGAGAGGCATTACAATAAAATCTCATCCGATTAAAATTGTTTACACTTCAAAAAGTTCAAAAAAATATATATTTAATTTAATAGATACTCCCGGACATGTGGATTTTAGTTATGAAGTATCAAGAAGTTTGGCGGCTTGCGAAGGAGCTGTTTTATTAGTTGATGCATCACAGGGAATTGAAGCACAAACCGTAACAAATGCATATTTAGCAATTGAAAATGATTTGGAAATTATTCCAGTGATAAATAAAATTGATTTGGTGGGAGTTGAAATTGAATCGATAAAACAACAAATAATTGATTTAATTGGTTGCAATGAAAAAGATATAATGATGATCAGTGCAAAGACAGGCAAAGGAGTTTCGGAACTTTTAGAAGAAATTGTAATAAAAATTCCACCTCCTAAAATAAAAAACAATATTCCAGCTCGTGCCTTAATATTTGATAGCATTTATGACAGTTATAGAGGAGCAATTCCTTACATCAGGGTTTTTGATGGAGAATTTAAAACAGGCCAAAAAATTAATATAATGTCAACGAATAAAGTATATGAAATAACGGAAGTTGGCTCGTTTCACTTAAAGCGAAAAAAGACGAATATACTTCGTTCAGGTGATGTAGGATATGTAGTTGGCCAAATAAAAAATATTCAAGATTTAAAAGTTGGTGATACCATTACAACAACAGATAATTTAGCGACTGTTCCTTTAAAAGGATATAAGAAAATGAAACCAATGGTATTTTCCGGCTTATATCCCGTAAAAAATGACGACTTTGAAGAGTTGAGAAGTGCATTAGAGAAATTGAAATTGAACGATGCATCGCTTCAATATGAACCGGAAACAGCAGAATCGTTAGGATTTGGATTTAGATGTGGATTTTTGGGGATGTTGCATCTCGAAATAGTTAAAGAACGATTAGAAAGGGAATTTGATCTTGAGTTGATTACCACCGTTCCGAATGTAGAATATCATGTAGTTTTAAATTCCGGAAAAGAAATTGCAATGGATACGCCTTCAAAAATGCCAGATGCAGGGAGTGTTGATTACATTAAAGAACCGTTCATTAAGGCAGAAATAATTTGTCCTGCTGAATATATTGGCAATCTAATGATGTTGGCTCAAGAAAAGCGAGGAACTTATAAAGATACACACTATTTGGACGCAACAAAGGCACAAATCATTTACGAAATTCCACTTTCAGAAGTGATTTATGATTTTTATGATAAATTGAAAACAGTCAGTCGCGGATACGCTTCATTTGATTATGAATTTATCGACTACAGGAAAACAAATTTAATAAAATTAGATATAATAATAAATAATGAGCCAGTTGATGCATTATCTGTGATAATTCATAAAGAAAAATCGCAAATTCAAGGAAGAAAACTTGTAGAAAAATTAAGGAGTTTAATTCCAAGACAACAATTCCCAATACCAATTCAAGCAGCTATTGGTTCAAAAATAATTGCTCGTGAAACGGTAAAGGCACTAAGAAAAAATGTAACTGCAAAATGTTATGGTGGCGATATTACGCGTAAACGCAAGTTATTAGAAAAGCAAAAAGAAGGTAAAAAACGACTTAAACAAGTTGGATCGGTAGAAATTCCTCAAGAAGCATTTATTGCCATTCTGCAGATTGATGATAAGTAAGTAATTGTAATAATTTCACGCAAAATTCGCTAAGAAAACCGCAAAGAAAAAATAAGAATTGATATTTAGAAATTTTATGCATCGCAATTTATGGTAAATAACAAAAGGAGTAAATAGATGAAAATTGCAAAATACTTATCAATATTTATTTTATTAATTATTTTATTTGCATGTTCTAAGCCAGATGATTCTGAAATAATTACATTTAATAAAACATTCGGTGGTATTAGTTATGATGAAGGACGTTCGGTCCAAGAGACAAGAGGTGGTGGATTTATTATTACTGGTTCCACACAATCGTATGGTGCAGGAGGTGATGTTTGGTTAATAAAGACAGATAAAAATGGAAACAAAGAGTGGGATAAAACTTTTGGTGGAAGTGAAAATGATTGGGGATATTCAGTTCAAGAGACAAGTGATGGTGGATATATTATTACGGGACGGACAAATTCGTATGGAGCTGGAAATTATGATGTATGGCTGATAAAAACAGATGAAAATGGAAATGTATTTTAATTAACATAAGTATCTCAATTTAATCATTATTCTTAATTTGAGCAATTAGTGTTATTCGTTGCTAAATGATATTCCTATTTCTTTATTTCTAATAGGGAAGAGGTATATTAAAATTTATGACAATTATAACTTATTCATAATATTTTACTGTTCTTGGATCTCTATTTTATCAAATTCAATTTAATTGTATTTCACTGAATAAGATTTTAGAAACAATAAAGACAATTAATTATACAAGTAATCAGCGTTCTATTTCAAGAAAACATCTAAAAACAGACATAATTACACAAAAAACACCCATTAGTTTACATAATATATATTATACGAAGTAATCATAATGCTGTTTTTACACTTTCCTTCCACAATTATTTTACTAATTTGTATTTAAATTAATTATACTTAATAAATTATTTGGTCTTTATTCCCTTCAGACGACTATTCTTCAAAATTCTTTGAAACATTTTCCTTTTATAAAGTACTTCATTGTGTCCTAAATCACTATGTAAAACCATTATTGGATTTTTGATCAATTCCCATTTTTTTACTTTTTTCGTATGTTGATAATAATATGGAAATCCAGCACCTTTCAAAATATTAACTAATTTCTTTGTTTCCTCCATTGTTCCACCATTATCAGTATAAATAACGAAAAATTTACGACCTGCTACATTTACCCAATCCAAATATGTATTTATTTCGCCATATAACGCATCAAAAAGGTAAATTTCGCGAATATGTTTAAAGATTGAATTTTTGCTAATAATATCAGCAATTACTTTGTATCCACCGCTATGTCCGGTTAAAACAATGTCATGAATTTTACTATCTTTAGGAATATCTTTTCTATCTTTTAAAAGTTCCATTAATTCTTTCATAAAACGATTGAATCCACCTTCTTCACTTAATTTACCGCCAAAAGAATCAGAAGAATTCTTTGGACCTTGTGGAACTACAAAAATTGCATTTTTATTTGATTTGGAAAATTGATCCAAAAGTTCAAATTGTTCTAATACACTATCAACACTATTATTCCAACCGTGAAAATGAATTACAAAATCAGTATTTTTTGATGGAGAGTAGTTTTTTGGAATAAGGATCACTACTGTATTATCATCATAATGCCCTTTATAAGAATAAAATTTATCTTTGTAAGTATACCCTTTTTCCCTATCCTGATGTGGAAATGGTGCATTTTCTAAATATGCATAGATCAACTCACCATATTTTGTCTCTTTACTAACCGGTTTTTTCGCACAAGATGAAAATATCATTCCGATTAAAAACAATACGATTAAATACTTAAAAAATTTCATGCCTCTCTCCTATTATTTACTTTTTTTAGATTCAATTTTCAATTACAATAATTTATTAATTTAAATCTTTAATTTCAAAATAATATTCATTAAATTTCATTAATAATTGAAAAGGAGAACAAATGGATAATAAAAATGTACTTATAACAGGCGGAGCGGGTTTTATTGGCTCAAATCTGACTAAATACATACAAAAAAAATATCCAACAGCAAAAATTGTAGTTTTAGATAAGTTTTTTAACGGACACTTCAAGAATTTAATCGGATTTAAAGGTGAACTGATTGCCGGCGACATCTCTGATATCGAAATATATGAACAATTAAATAATTACAAATTTGATTATATTTTCCATCAAGCAGCTATTACAGATACAATTGTCCTTGATCAAGAAAAAATGATAAATGTCAATACAAACTCATTTAAAGAGATAATTAAAATGGGTTATAAAATGAATTCTGTGATAGT
>JAUVLI010000098.1 GCA_030600775.1 Fidelibacterota bacterium
ATTCTATGAGACAGTTAAAAATAACTAAATCAATAACAAACAGAGAAACCGCTTCTCTGGATAAGTATCTTCAGGATATTGGTAAGGAAGAATTAATTACTGCTGATGAAGAAGTCCTTTTAGCTCAAAAGATACACGCAGGAGATCATATAGCCCTTGAAAAACTTACTAAAGCGAACCTTCGGTTTGTCGTTTCAGTTGCTAAACAATATCAGAATCAGGGATTAAGTTTGCCGGATTTGATTAATGAGGGAAACCTTGGTTTAATAAAAGCTGCCAAACGATTTGATGAAACCAGGGGATTTAAATTTATTTCTTATGCTGTTTGGTGGATCAGGCAATCTATTTTACAGGCATTAGCAGAACACAGCAGAATTGTTCGTTTACCATTAAATCGCGTTGGTACAATTAGTAAAATCAGTAGAGCTGCAGAAGAAATAGAAGGATATAACGAGAGAACACCAAATGTATTTGAGATTGCTAATAAATTAGGTGTAAAATCAAATGAAATTTCTGATGCTGTGCGTATTGCAAAAAGACATCATTCATTAGATGCACCATTTAAAGAGGGCGAAAAGAACTCACTTATAAATGTTATTGAAGATAATGAACAGAATTCACCTGATTCACCTTTAATAGGTGAGTCATTAGAATCAGAAATTCAATCGGTGTTAGCAACTTTAGAGCCGAGAGAAAGTAGCGTAATAAAGATGTATTTTGGTATTGGCAGGGAATATGCATTAACATTAAATGAAATCGGTGAAGAATTCAATTTGACTCGTGAAAGAGTAAGACAAATTAAAGAAAAGGCAATTCGTAGATTGCAACATAAATCCAGAAGTAAAAAATTAAAATCCTTCTTAGGATAATAAATAAAATTGGTGATTGGAGGTGAGACAAAAAAATGATTCAAGTTACAGTTCATGATAATGAAAATTTAGAAAGAGCTTTAAGGAGATTTAAAAAGAAGTTTGAAAAGGCAGGTATTATTAAAGATATACATAAAAATGCCTATTATATTAAACCAAGCCAAAATCGTAGAATAGCAAAGGCAAAAGCAATTCGCAGAATAAAAAGAATGGAACGATTGGAAAAATATGATAACGAATTTTAGCAAAAATCAACTCAACATTAATAAAACATCCGGTTTCGCTGGATGTTTTTTTAATTTATAATTAAAAATGAGGTTTATATGTTGATTGAATCAATTTCCGGAATTAGAGGTGTTGTAGGGTCCGCCCTTACTCCAAAAAAAATTATTAATTATGCGAGTGGATTTGGAAAATGGGCTGAAAAAGGCAAGATAATTATTGGTAGAGATTCAAGACCTTCTGGAAAAGTTATCGTCAATCTTTTCTCAGCTACACTTACTTGGATGGGATTTGATGTTATTGATGTTGGTATTGTTCCAACGCCAACTGTTCAATTATTAACAGAAAAATTTCATGCAGTCGGTGGCGTTGTCATTACTGCCAGTCATAATCCTTTTCCTTGGAATGGAATTAAATTTATTGCTCCGAGTGGATTATTTTTAGATGCTGAGCAAGTAACAGAAGTATTAAATTTTTCAAAAAATAATGAATTCGATTTTAAAAAAAGTGGTGAATTTGGTAATATTTCAAAATATTCAGATGCAATAAATGATCACATTAATAATGTTTTAAAAATTCAATATTTGGATTTAGAAAAGATTCGTTCCAAACATTTTAAGGTTGTAATTGATGCCGTAAATGGTGGTGGTTCAATTGCATTACCAAAATTATTAGATGTTTTTGGCTGTGAAGTGATAAAAATTAACTGCAAACCAGATGGATATTTTCCACATACTCCGGAACCGTTACCGGAAAATTTGACAGATCTATTAGAAAAAGTAAAAGAAAGTAAAGCGGATTTTGGAATGGCTGTAGATCCGGATGCCGACCGATTGGCAATTGTAGATGAAAATGGAAAATATCTTTCAGAAGAATATACTTTAGTAATGTCATTAAAAACCGTATTAGAAAAAAATAAAACAAATGATCCAATAGTTGTGACGAATCTGTCAACTACGCTTGCTGTTGATAAAATTGCAGATTTATATGATGCCAAAGTTATTCGAACAGCAATTGGTGAGATTAATGTGTCAAAGAAAATGAAAGAAACAAATGCAATTATTGGTGGCGAAGGCAATGGAGGAATTATTTTGCCTGATTCACATTTGGGTCGTGATTCATTGGTTGGGACAGCATTGATTTTGCAATTTCTTGCGGATAGTGATGAAAAATTAAGTAAAAAGTATGAAAAATTACCACAATTTAGAATGAGTAAAATGAGGGCAGAAATTGGTGATTATTCTAAAGATAAGATTATTGAAAATTTGAAAAGTAAATATAGAAATGAAAACATTAATACAGTTGATGGAATAAAAATATTTTTTGAAAATAGCTGGGTGCATATCAGAAAATCGAATACCGAACCGATCTTAAGAGTATATAGCGAAGCAATCAAATTAGAAGAAGCTGTAGAATTAGGGAGAAGATTTGTTGCAGAGATTGAAAAAGAGATGGAACGCGGATGAAACGGATTAAACGGATAAACGCTGATAAGAAAATTTAAGATAAATATGTATATAAATTAAAATATCCGTGAAGATCAGTGTCATCTGTGTTATCCGTGTTCTATAATTCCCTAAAAAATGGAGTAATACAAAATGAACAACATTCCAAAAAAAGAAATCGCAAAATATATTGATCACACATTATTAAAACCGGATGCGAATATAAAAGATATTGAAAAATTATGTAATGAAGCGGATAATTATAATTTTGTATCTGTCTGTGTAAATCCTCATTATATAAAATATTGTGCTGAAAAATTAAAAGATTCAGCTGTAAAAGTAGTTTCGGTCATTGGGTTTCCACTTGGAGCAAATACGACGGAAATAAAAAAAGCCGAAGTAATTCAAGCAGTAAAAGATGGTGCAGATGAATTAGATATGGTGATAAATATCGGTTCTTTGAAATCAGGTGATTACGAAAATGTCTTTCGAGATATAAAATCTGTTGTTGAAATAGCCGAAGGGAAATGTGTAAAAGTAATTATTGAAACTTGTTTATTGACAGAATCGGAAAAAATAAAAGCATGTAAATTATCTAAAAAAGCCGGTGCGAATTTTGTGAAAACATCAACAGGTTTTTCATCTAATGGAGCGACCATTGAAGATGTTAAATTAATGAAAAAAGTTGTTGGTGAAAAAATGCAAGTGAAAGCATCCGGTGGAATTCATTCTTATGAAGAGGCAATTGCAATGATTGAAGCCGGAGCGAGTAGATTAGGTGCATCTGCCGGTGTGAAGATTGTTTCGTAGATGATATGAAATAGAACACGGATGAAGCGGATTAAACGGATAAACGCTGATAAGAAAATTTAAGATAAATACATATAAATAAAAATATCTGCGGGTGTGAAGATTGTTTCGTAGATGATATGAAATAGAACACGGATAAAACGGATTAGACGGATAAACGCGGGTAAGAAAATTTAAGATAAATATATATAAATAAAAATATCCGCAAAAATCAACGTCATTCATGTTATTAGCGTTCCATATTAAATTAAAAATTTCATTTGATTTATATGAAAACAATAATTATATTTAGGGCTGATTTGCAGCTGTGGTGGAATTGGCAGACACGTATGACTTAGGATCATATGCCGTAAGGTGTGGGAGTTCAAATCTCCCCAGCTGTACAAAGAAATAGAGATGGCGAGAAATTTTTGAATTAACTTGAGAGAAAGAACAAATATGAAAATTACAAAATTATTTTTAACAATTATTATTCTGGTTTCGATTCTATCAGCTCAATTCAGGTATGAAGAAAAACTATTCATTCCTTGGGGAAAAAGTGACACAAATGTGGCATTTCGTAAAGCGCCGGGTGGACAATATGGGCCGACTTCATTTAATATAATTGGTGATGATGTAATTATTTTAGATGCGCAAAATCAAACTGTAAAAATATTTAAAAACAAAATGTTAGAAAATTCTGTAAAAATTCCATTCTATAATGCTGACGATATTTTATGGGAAAATGAAAATAATTATTATATTCTAAGTAAAAATAAAGTTCACAAGATGAAACAAAAATCTGTTATGAATTCATATTCGACTGCTTCCGGGCGGATAATAATTTCAAAGATAACTAAAGATGAAAATGGCCAAATTTCTTTAACAACAAATAAATTAACTACTTTAAAAATTAATTCACTTCAAAAAGGTAATTCACTAATAAAAATTAACGGAATTCCTGATGGGATTTCTGGACAGATCACTGCAATTAGAAAAAATTCACAGACAGCAGAAGTAAAACTTGCTGACAAATCATCTTATCAAATATCCGTAAAAGATCTCGGAATGATACAATATATTGGCGCAACTCCGGAAGGATTCAAATATTTTTTAATTGAACAAATCACTCAACAAGTGCCGTTAAAATTTGCAAGATATATTTATTTGATGAACGATGCCGGTGAAATGAAAGCTAAATTAAATTTACAGAATATTTCATTTTCATATATATTTAAAGAATTCTCTGTCGATGAAAATGGGAATTTATTTCAAATGATCTCAGCTAAAGATGGTATTCATATTATAGAATGGAAATATGAAAATAAATTTCCAAAAATAGTTCCAATTATAAAATATCCCGAAAAATTTAATCAATCTTATCATTATAATGATTTTGAATATCCATCTTATGAAACGAATCCAGCATTAAAAAAAAAATCCAAAATGACAGTGAATGTTACCCGTGCAGACGCTCTGGCAACAGCAGATAGTTATATTACCTGTGTGTGGACGGGAAGTAGTAGTAATCGAACTAATGGTGTAGAAACAATAAATGGAGCATCTGTAAAAACACCATCGAGTAATAATGGTGAATGGTGGATTATTGGTTCAAATACAAAAGTTCCTTATAAATGGGGTGGTTTTACCTCTTTGTCAACTTTTGAATTAGGTGTAACAAGCGGAAAAAAAGCTGGAGATAGACAAACTTCAGGCTTAGATGGAAATAGTGCAGTTAGCTATGGAGATACTTATACTATCGGTGTCGATTGTTCAGGATATGTAAGTCGTTGTTGGGATACATCAGGCAAATATGGAACAAGTACGATTCATAATGTCTCATTCGAATTAGGCAGTTATAATGATCTGTTGCCGGCAGATGCAGCGAATAAAGTAGGTTCTCATATTCGTCTATTTGTAGAAAGAAATCCAAATGGATCTTTACTAATGGCAGAAGCAGCTGGATCGGGTTGGGCTTGTCGTTATGCTTCTTTCACAATAATTGAATTATCAAATTATGTTCCGATCAGATATAATAATATTACCGGTGGAACTACACCGAAACCAACTCTAAATTCTGTTTTATTAGCAGGTAATAATTTTAATATTTCTTGGGATTGCTTAGATACAACTTCTACTAGTGGATATAATATTTATAGATATTATGAAGGTGGTTCTTGGGAAAAATATTCTACGGTTAACTCATCAACATTAGTTAAAACAGGTTCGGTTGGTGATGGAGTTGCGACATTTTTTAATGTAAAAAGCATAGAAAAAGTTGGAAGTGCTGAGAGTATCCAAACAGATACTTACGGTGTGCAATATGCTTCTAATAATAGTGAAAAGTTTCTAATAGTTGATGGATTTGATAGAACCGATGGTGATTATAGTTCACTTTATCATGAATTTGCAAAGGTATTTGGTATGGCTTTGGGAACTTACAAATATTCATTTAATACAGTTGCAAATGAAGAAATAATATCCGGTGTTGTAAATTTGAATGATTACGATGCAGTATTTTGGAATCTTGGTGATGAAAGTACAGCAGACGAGACATTTAATTCAACAGAACAAACAAAAGTTACAAATTATTTGAAACAAGGTGGAAAACTATTTGTCTCCGGCTCTGAAGTTGGTTGGGATTTAGATTATAAAGGTAGTACCTCTGATAAAGAATTTTACAATAATTATTTAAAAGCGGATTATGTTTCTGATGATTCAGAAGATTATTCTGTTTATGGAGAATCTGGAACCGTATTCGACGGATTGACAATTAATTTTGATAATGGAACTCATGGCGTTTATAATGTTAATTGGCCTGATGTTATTAATACTTCCGGTGGTTCGAATGTGGCATTGAGATATAATAGTTCTAAAATTGCGGCAGTACAATTTTCAGGAACAGTTTCCGGTGGTACTTCGACATGTAAAATTATTAATATGGGATTTCCATTTGAGACGATCTATACCGAAAGTGAAAGAGTAGCACTTATTGAAAAAGTATTAAATTATTTTGGATTTGATGATACACAATCTTCAGTAAATAATGTAGTTCCAAAACAATTTGAATTAATTGGAAACTATCCAAATCCGTTTAATAATTCTACAGTAATAAAATTTAATTTACCAAATTCCGGCAATGTTGAAATTACGATTTATAATATAAATGGACAAAAAGTAGCAACTGCATATAATGGAATTTGCAACGAAGGAACGAATAATGTTTCATTTACATCAGACAAATTAGCAAGTGGAATTTATATTTATCGAATAAAGACAAGTAGCAATATTAGTCAAGGTAAGATGATGTTGATTAAATAAGAGAAGGTATTGGCAGGTATTGATTGGCATTTGTAGGAGTTGATAGCAATTAGGGAATTATATAATGCATTATCTTCTCCAGAAGCAGGCAGGCATATTAATGTAAAAAATAGTGGATCTTTTTTCTCAACCTCAACCTCAACCTCAACCTTAACCTTAACCTTAATCTCAATCTTAATCTCAATCTTAATCTCAACCTCAACCTCAATTTTTCTTATTTCATTTCTTGACAACCAAAAATATTTATTGTAATTTAAGGCCAAAATAACGGAGGAATATTTAGATGTCAGAAAAAAATTTACCGGAAATTACAATTAAGGCGGTATTTTTAGGAATTATTTTATCAGTAATTCTCGCAGCTGCAAATGCCTATTTGGGATTGTTTGCAGGAATGACTGTAAGTGCTTCGATACCAGCAGCAGTTATTTCAATGGGAATATTGGGATTATTTAAGAAATCAAATATACTTGAAAACAATATTGTTCAAACGGCAGCATCTGCTGGAGAATCTTTAGCCGCCGGTGTAATATTTACAATTCCTGCTTTGGTTTTAATGGGTTATTGGACAGATTTCGATTATGTTGAGATTGCTAAAATTTCCGGAGTTGGTGGAATTATTGGCGTTCTATTTACAATTCCATTAAGAAGAGCATTGATCATCGAAGCAAAATTAAAATATCCGGAAGGGATTGCTACCGCCGAAGTTCTAATAGCTGGAAATGATGCAAAAGAAAAAACTGCAGGTGGGAAAACTGAAGTATTAATTATCTTATATACTGCGATTGCAGGTGGATTTATGAAGTTGTTGCAACAGGGATTTATAATGTGGAATTCTGCTTTGAAAGGTGCTTTTGGTGGTCCTTTTGTTCGTGATTCGCAAAGTGCCGGTAAAACAGTTTTTGGTTTTGGAACAGATCTTTCGCCTGCATTAGT
>JAUVLI010000102.1 GCA_030600775.1 Fidelibacterota bacterium
GAGAATTTGTTAGATATTGAAGAAGATTTTAGGGATTTAACATTGAGTAAAAATGAAGAAAACAATCAACAATTGCGAAACGAATTAGAAGAGGATATTTTCAACACATTATCGAAACAAAAAGATCAAGCAACATTCACATTTTTCTTTTATAAGGCAAGTAATAGTGAATTCAAAATCCTTCACGAAGCAGAAGATATTTTACCTTCAAGGTTTAAAAAAATAATTGAAGCAAAAAGAGTAGTAGAAGATTTTGATGAATTTAGAAATTTGAAAGGGTTATATAAAAAAGCCGAATTCCACAATTTATCTTTTAGTTTTGGAATTATAAAAACTTTTTTCCCCAGTAATTTTAATAATGATTTTTTGGATATTACAGCCAAAATATTGAAAGGGCAAAAAATTAGTAAATCATTTATCACTCATCAAATTTCAGAACATCTATCGCAAGGCTTTAGAAATCAAGTATTTTATCATGATATTGAAAAAGCGATGATATTTCTTAAATTTTTGTATGAGCTTAATTTAATAGAAAAAACAAAAGGAAAAACGGAGGTAATAATGGAAAATAAGTATGAAGATTATTTCCAAAAGCATCCTGAATTTTATGATGCAGATTGGAAAAAAGCGGTATTTCTAACAGGAGTTTTGGCTCAAAATGTGATGGATATTCAATATCAAGATCGCAAAGCAACACCATTTAGAAGCAGGTTGAACGGATTAAAATTAGATGTTCGGATTATCAAACGATTGTTATCGGAATCAATTGAAAAACTGGAACAATACAAATCTAATTATTATCGTGATTTAGAAACAACCATTTCATTTTTAATGGAATCCGGCGAACCTGATCTGAAAAAACAAAGTGTGGATGAAATAAGTTTTTATTTCGCAATGGGAATGAACCTTAACAAACAATTCAAAAAAAAGAAAGAAGAAAAAGGAGAAGACAATGAGTGAAATAATCAAAAACCGTAGTGAATTGCTTTTTTGCTATGATGTAACCGATGCAAATCCTAATGGTGATCCATTAGATGAAAATAAACCAAGAATTGATGAAGAAGCTGGAATTAATTTTGTAACTGATGTTCGATTAAAAAGAACAATCCGTGATTACTTATTTGAGCATAAAGGATTTAATGGAAAAAACGGACAAGACATTTTTGTTCGTGAAAAACCAAGCAAAAAAAATACTGAAAAAGGCGGGTTGCAAGATGGAAAAGAGAGAGCCGATGATTTTGAAAAAGACCTAAATACTATTATTAATAAATGTATTGATATTAGAATGTTTGGAGGTGTAATTCCACTTGATAAAGCATCCATTACTTTTACTGGACCTACTCAATTCAAAATTGGGAGATCATTACACAAAGTAGAAATGCGACATATTCAGGGAACAGGAGCTTTTGCATCTACTGCCGGAAAAACACAAAAAACATTCCGTGAAGAATACATCTTACCTTATTCCTTCATCGCATTTCACGGAATCATAAATCAAAATGCGGCAAAGCATACAAAAATGACAACTGATGATGAACAATTACTTTTGGAAGGAATGTGGCTGGGAACAAAAAATTTAATCAGTAGAAGTAAATTTGGGCAAATGCCACGATTATTGATAAAAGTTAATTACAAAACTCCCAACTTTTTTATCGGTGATTTGGATAAAAAGATAAAACTTACTAATTTCGATAATGAACTAAAAATCCGCAGTATCAAAGATTTTAAAATTGATTTAACAGATTTGTTATCTGCATTATCGGAAAGTGGAAAACATATCGAATCAGTTGAATATTTTATGGATAGTGGTTTAGATATTGAAATCCCATCAGATTGGAACAAACTGAATATGTAGGAGTTATTATGAAATTTGTGGTATTTGACATCTGGGCAGATTATGCTCAATTCAAAAAACCGTTTACAACAATGTCTCCCCAAACATTTAGTATGCCTTCGGGAACAGCTATTGTTGGATTGATCTCGGCAATTATTGGATTGGATAAAAATGAGTATTGGACAAAATTTCCAAAAAATTCTTATCAGCTTGCTATTGGGATTCGCGAAACAATAAAGAAAGTGGTTATTCCTTTCAATACACTAAAGACAACAAGTTCGAAACATTTTTATAGGTTTGAGGCACATAAGCAAACAACTATGGAATTTATTAAAGATGGGAAATTCAGGATTTGGTTTGCGTGGAATGATGTAGATAATTTCCGTAAACTCGTCGAAAATCTTAAGAATCACGAATCGTATTACACAGCATCATTGGGTTTGGCGTGGAATATTGCTGATTTTAAATTTGTTGGTCTTTTTGAAGAAGAAACAATTAATTTAAATAATGAGTTTTGTGAAATTAATTCAGTAATACCAAAACGCTCAATTGTTGAAAATGGGGAAATAGATTTTGAAAATCACAAAATTTTTGTGAATAATATCCCTGTAAGAATGCGTTCTGATAACAGCAGAATTGTTGAGCAATATGATGAGTATTTATTCGATAGTGATGGAAAACCGATTCGTGCAATTGTAGACAATATAATCAAAGTAGGAGGCGACTATATCATTCCTTTATAGGCTCAAATCTCACCCTGATAGACTTTTGAAAGATCATATTTTGGGAGTTCAAAATAGAGCACTTACACTGTTTGATAAGTTAAAATTTGATTTACCAAGTTTTAATCGTGAAGAATTGAGAGAAGTTATTTCAGTTGCCTCTCTCTTTCACGATTTTG
Source organism: Fidelibacterota bacterium (assembly GCA_030600775.1). Classification (GTDB taxonomy): domain Bacteria; phylum Fidelibacterota; class Fidelibacteria; order Fidelibacterales; family Fidelibacteraceae; genus TCS52. Next base: position 2,736 of record JAUVLI010000102.1, read on the forward strand.
GGAAAGCAACTTCTTTCTTTCAAAATTATATTTCAAATCCTGATGAACCTTCAACTGGTAGTAGCAAAAAAAAAAGAAGTCACGGGTTAATCTCTTCAATTTTAACTTTTGGTATTCTAAAAGAAAAGCTACCGGATAATTTGATATTGCAACTTTTAGGATTGATTATTGTGAGAAAGCACCACGGAAATTTAGAAAACTTCAACAATCTTTTAATCTTTAGTGATAGTGATTTCCAAAATATCAACTTACAAACGGATAATATCTCTTTTGATGAATTTCAACATATTGCAAATGGTCAAACTTACGAAAGTTTCATAAATAAAGAATTCATTATCGAAACAATAAAATTCTTTCAACCACGAACTCCAAGAAAGATTAAGCGATTGGTTAGAAATTTTTCTGCGGAACATTATTTTGTTCTCAATCTTTTATATTCCATTTTATTACAAGCAGATAAAACAGATGCGATATTAAGAGATGATAAAATTATTGATTCAGAAATATTAAAAAGTGATGATGTTCATCTATTCAAAAACAAGTTTATCAATAATCACAAAAATCCAATCAATAAAATCCGAGAATATGCTTTTAATTCAGTTGAAAAATCTATTAATTCTTTAAAAAAGACAGATAGAATATTATCAATAAATATTCCAACAGGATCAGGAAAAACAATTACTTCATTTAATGCGGCTCTAAAACTTTGTGAAAAATTCGACCACGACCACATTATTTATTGCTTACCTTTTACATCGGTAATTGACCAAAATTATAGCGTATTCGATGAAATTCGACAATCTGCTAAATTACCTAATAATTCAGGTATTTTATTAAAGCATCATTATTTAACCGATATTTTTTATAAGTCGGTAAAAGAAGATAATATAATTAAGGAATATTCTCCTAATGAAGCATTGCACCTAATTGAAGGCTGGGAAAGCCAAATCACAGTTACAACATTTGTTCAATTGTTATATTCACTTATTTCTTATAAAAATTCTAGCCTTAGGAAATTTAATCGCTTTAGTAATGCCGTTATTATTCTTGATGAAATTCAATCAATCCCTCACGAATATTGGAATTTGATTAAAAGCATTTTATCAAAAACAGCAGAATGGCTAAACTCAAAGATTATATTAGTTACAGCAACAATGCCATTGATATTTTCTGAAAACGATAATGAGATAAAAGAGTTGGTACCTAATAAAAAAGAAATATTTGAGTCATTAAACAGAATTGAGTTAGATGTTTCAAATTTGAATAATGAAAAGATGGATTGGGAAGAATTTTGTAATTCTGCAATAAAATTGGTTTTTGATAATTCAGGAAAAGATATTCTGTTTATAATGAATACAATCCGTTCTGCAAAAGAATTATTTGAGTTTTTATCAAAAGTAGCAATTTCTCATAAAATTCTGTTTTTATCATCTCATATCATACCGAAAGATAGATTGAAAAGAATTAAAAATATCAAAAACAGAATAAGTGATAGACCAATTCTTATTGTATCTACACAACTTGTAGAAGCTGGTGTTGATATTGATTTAGATATTGTCGTGAGAGATTTTGCTCCATTAGATAGCATCTTTCAGGCTTGCGGTCGCTGTAATCGTGAAAATAGAAATGGTGTAAAAGGAAAAGTTATTTTATATTCTCTCAAAGACTCCAATAATTGGACACCTGCCGGCATTTACAAAGATTTCCTTAAACAAAAAACAAAAAAGGTTTTGGAAAATAAAAATATTATTCAAGAATCTGAATTTTATGATCTGGCTTATCAATATTTTAAGGAAGTAAAAATTGGAGGTTCTCAAAAATCTTCAAATTTACTTCTTAAAAAAATTGAAAAATTGGAATATCAAGACAGTAAGGAAAAGATTCAATTAGACATTATTGATAATGATTATACTACTTCAGTTTTTGTAGAGATTGATGAGATTGCTGAAAAAATCTGGTTAGATTACCAAACTAAACTTGAAATGGAAAACGGATTTGAAAAAAATGTTCTTCTAAAACAATCAAGAAGAAATCTTGCAGAATACATTATTAATATTCCAAAGAAATGTTTGCCAAATGGAAACGATACTGGTATTTATTGCCTGCGTCTCAATCTTGTAAATAAATATTATAATAAAACCACTGGTTTTAAGCTTAACAAAATTTTGCCTAATATAACAGAAAATATTATTTTTTAACACACCTAACAAAACATTTTAACCAACAATAATAATGCACAGAAACAGTCAAAAAAGAGTATTTTATGGAAATTGTAATAAATAAATATGGCTCATCGCTTCAAAAATCAGGAAAATTGTTTAAAATATTTTCCGATGGTAATGAAACAAAAATATCGCCAAAAAGAGCAAGTTCGGTTATAATCAGCAATGGCGTTTCTGTTTCTTCCGATGCGGTAATGATGGCATTGAGAAATAATATCGAAATTTATATTTTAGATAAATATGGGAATCCGATTGGTAGATTTTGGCATGCACGAATGGGAAGTACTGTAAAAATAAGAAGGGCTCAGTTGTTATCTTCTACAGATGCAAATGGACTTAAATTTGGATTGAAATGGATAAACGGAAAGTTTGAAAATCAAATTAAATTTTTGAAAAATATGCAAAATAGAAGAACACGACTTTCATCAGAAATCCAAGAAGCAGTAGAAAGCATTTCAGAGATTCAAGAAAAAATGAATAAACTTGAAGGAAATATTGATGAGATTCGCAATACAATTCTAGGACTTGAAGGATCTGCCGGAAGAGTATATTGGAATATATTTGGAAAATTCATTCCAAATAGTTTTGTGTTTAATGGAAGAAGTTATCGACCAGCGGAAGATGAAATCAACGCTATTATTAATTATGGATTTGGATTTTTATATAGAATTGTAGAGAAAGGAATAATTCTCAGTGGATTGGATCCGTATATTGGATTTATTCATTCTGATAATTATAATAAAATTTCACTCGTTTTTGATGTTATTGAAAAATATCGTATTTGGGTGGAAGATTGTATAATTTCTATGTTGAGTAAGAAGTTACTTAAAAAAAGTTATTTTGAAAAATGGTCTAATGGTTATTATTTAAATGACGAAGGTAAGAAAATATTTATACCAATTTTCAACGAATATTTAGACAAAACAATTTTACACAAAAATAGAAATATTCAAAGACGAAATATTATACAATTGGAATTGCACTCTTTTGCAAAAGAATTATTAAAGGAATATTATGAAAAGTAATGAGAGTTTGGTTTGGGTAATTTATGATATTACAAAAGATAAAGTGAGAAGAAAAATTGTAAAAGCAACTGAAGAAGCTGGTTTATATCGTGTTCAAAAATCAGTATTTTTAGGAACAATTGAAACGAATACTTTAGATGAATTATCTTTACAAGTTCAAGATTTAATTGATGAAGATACGGACAGTGTGTATATTTTCCCAATGTGTGAAACTGATTTCAAAAAAGTGATTTTACATGGACAGGCATTTGATAAAAAACTTGTAACCGATGAAATAAAGGCATTATTATTTTAATTAAAGATTCGGAAATAAAAATAACGCCATCTGAAATAATTGAATATTTATTTTGTCCAAGATTTATTTATTTTATGAAAGTATTGATGATTCCTCAATATGAAAAAAGAAGATTTAAAGTTCAAAAAGGAATTAGTGTTCACGAAAAAAGAGAGAAGGAAAATTCAAAATATTTGTGGAAAAAAATTGGGGCAATAGATAGGAAATCGGATGCTTACTTGTTTTCTGAAAAATATCATCTCTTTGGATTAATTGATGAAATAGTAACTTTTGCTGATGGAACAATGGCTCCGATTGATTATAAATTTTCCACATATTCAAAAACTGTTTACAAAACACACAGAATACAAATATTGTGTTATTGTTTATTAATTGAGGAATTGTTTGGGAAAACGGTAAAAAAGGGTTATATTTTTTACATTAGAAAAGGAAGCAAACAAGTAGAAATAAACTATAATAAGAGAAGCAAGGATCAAATATTGAAATCAATTAATGAAATTTTAGAGATCATTCAAAATGAAAAAATACCACCAAGAACAAAATATTATAATAGATGTAGCGACTGCACTTATAAAAATATTTGTATATAAAAAGATATTTGACAACAAGGGTAATAATAATAACAAGTTAAAAGAGGCGTAATAACTGAAAAAATTAAAGAAAGCAGGCGATATTACAAGAATAAAATGATTAGAAAGAGCAATACAATGAATAGAATGAATAACATAATTGGCGTAATATTAGATGGTTACAGAAAATTTGCTATTTAAATTCAACATCCATTAAGACAAGGATTGAAACTAGCAATGGCAGGTAAAGAGATCAACATTGAGAGTAAATTTAAATTCAACATCCATTAAGACAAGGATTGAAACTATGTTAACCATGCTGACCCATCAGAAGACTTTAAATTTAAATTCAACATCCATTAAGACAAGGATTGAAACAATGACACGATGAAATCCGACTGTGCAGTAATATCAATTTAAATTCAACATCCATTAAGACAAGGATTGAAACGCTCAGGTTCTGCAACAATAGCACTCACATCTGTTGAATTTAAATTCAACATCCATTAAGACAAGGATTGAAACTTATCAGATGCTGGAGCAGTAAATTATTATGTAGATGATTTAAATTCAACAT
>JAUVLI010000028.1 GCA_030600775.1 Fidelibacterota bacterium
AAAATAAACTGTGATAATCTGAAACAAAATAATTGTTGCAAGTATTTTAAATTCATAATTCATTAAATTACTATGAATATAACTTGCCGTAAACAATCCAATTGAATTAATTATTATACCAATTGCCAATAAAATGGTTGGTAATTTTATTGACGATTTTACTTTTTTTAACTTCTTTTCTTTTTCTATCCAATTTGAATAATGATTTTTTAACACACTATTATTCAACCTTTTAATGTATTCTTCTTTTTCACTTATATTAAAATTATCAAATCTAATTACATCGTTGGGGCCAACCATTCGACGGTTATTAATGAGTGCTGTTTTTATGGTGTCGATTGAAGACTGATAAGATTGTATTCTAAAAATAATAAAAACACCAACTATAGATAAAATTGCTGCATTTGCTTGTAATAACGCACTATAAAAATATAGTGATGATGAATCTGAAAAAAAATTTAAACAAATAATTTCTGGTATTGGGTAAACCACAAACAACACTAGAAATATGATAATTATTATCCAAAATGCTATCTTCATTTTCGGTTAATCCTTATTAATTATTTTTCTTTTGACATAAAATATCAACCCTTGATTACAGATAAACACATTTAAATTATCAAATTGCACCACCAATGTTATAATTTGGTGAAAATATTAATAAATATCAACATAAAAGAACTATTAAAAATCAGAAATGAAATGATTGTTAATAAAATTATTTTCTTTGTTAAATATTTGCAGGTTTCTTTTTTCTATATTATTTATTTTTATATTGTGGTTTCTTTTTCGGTGTAGGATATTGTTTTAATATCTCTTCAGATTTTGCTATTACATCATCAGATAATTCATAATATTTTAAGCTATCATTTAAATAACTCTCATAAGAACTAAGATCTATTAATCCATGTCCACTAAAATTAAATAAGATAGTTTTTTCCTTTCCTTCTTCTTTTGCCTTCTTTGCTTCTCTGATAACTTTAGCGATAGCATGATTTGTTTCCGGTGCCGGAATTATTCCTTCGGTTCGTGCAAATAAAATGCCGGCTTCAAATGTTTCTAATTGACCAATTGAGTCGGGAATTACAAGTCCGTTTACAACTAATTGACTGACCGTTGGTGCCATTCCGTGATATCTTAATCCACCCGCATGAACTGGTGGTGGCATGAAATTGTGCCCCAAACTGTACATTGCTAAAAGTGGAGTTAATCCCTCCGCATCTCCAAAATCATAAGCAAATGGTGCTTTTGTCAAAGTTGGGCATGCGGTTGGTTCAACAGCATAAATATCTATTTTCTTACCATTCATTTTATCGCATATGTATGGAAATGATAATCCTGCAAAATTACTTCCACCACCTGCACAACCAATTATTACATCTGGATATTCATTTATTTTTGCCAATTGTTTCTTCGTTTCCAAACCGATAATCGTTTGATGCATCATAACATGATTTAAAACACTTCCCAATGCATATCGCGTTTTGCCTTCTTTGTCTTCTAATGTTGTTTCAATTGCTTCGCTTATTGCAATGCCCAAACTACCTGGAGTATCTGGCATCTCTTTAAGTATTTTTCTACCGAATTCCGTTTCATTGCTTGGACTTGAAAAACAATCAGCTCCCCAAACTTTCATCATTGTCTTACGATATGGCTTTTGATCAAAACTTACCCTAACCATAAAAACTTTTAACTCAATACCAAATTGTTGAGTAGCAAAAGCTAATGCGCTTCCCCATTGTCCAGCTCCTGTTTCAGTGACCATTTTTTTAATTCCAAATTCTTTGTTGTAGTATGCCTGAGCAACTGCGGTGTTTGGTTTATGACTTCCGGGAGGACTCACATTTTCATTTTTGATGTATATCTTTGCCGGTGTGTCCAATGCTTTTTCAAGATTGTAAGCACGAGTAATTGGTGATGGACGCCAAATGGATAATACTTCAAGCACTTCTTCAGGTATATCAATCCATCTTTGTGTGCTTACTTCCTGTTCAATAAGATTCATCGGAAATATTTTTGATAAAGCTTCTGGCCCAATTGGATTTCCGTCTTTATCTAATGGCGGATTTAATTTCATATCCGCTAGAATATTATACCATTGTTTTGGCATCTCTTTTTGTGAAAGTGTAATCGTTTTCTGTTTCATTTTTCCCTTTCCTTTTTTATACTTTAAATGTTATCTAATATTTGTTTTGTTATTGAATTCTTTTTTTTCAATATCTTTGAACCGCGAGTAATTTTACATAAACTAATGTGATATTTTTTCGCGATCGCTCTTTGTGTTTTATTATTATGCAGCTCGGATAAGAGCCGCCATCGTAAAGACAAATCATCTAATTCTTTTGGTGTAAATATTTCTTTAAAAAATTTTCTCATGGTTTGTTCGTTCTCTATTTCTGCAAATGTTTTCACTAATTGTTTGTTGATCATACGCACCCCTTTGTTTCTATACATAGTAACATAATACATTTTTTGCGTTTTGTCAAATGTTTTTTAATTTTTATTACAACTAATTAGGTGGAAGTATTTTACAACGAATTACTCGAATGGCTCGAATAAATATAATAGCTAATAGCAACAAACCTCGGTTAACTCTAATAAAATAAAAAGAAAGTTTCCATAGGGCAAGAGGATCAAGAAAATGAAAAAGGAAATATTCAAAATCCAATTATTTTATTTTCTTAAACTCAACTTCCAAATTCACAATTTCATAAGGTTTAAGTTTTAACTTAATATTTAACTTGTTTTTAATTACAATTAACTTTTCTATTCGTTTTTCTAAAATATTTGTTTTCCATACTGCTTCTATTTCTTTTCCCAATATCAATGTTTCATTTACTTGATCTTTGGTCAAATTATATATTCGAATTAATAAATTGTTCGTATTTTCACATTTTTTAATTGCACTTATTGCTGTTAAATTGGTTGTTTTTTGTAAGAAACTAATCCCTTCATTTTTGTTGCCGCTATCGAACCCTTGTTTAACTAACAATGGCATTTTATATCTTTGGCTTAATGATTTAATTTTCGATTGTATATAATTTCCGCTAAGGGGAACTAATCCGTATTCAAATTCTAATTCTTGTAAAAGCTGTGCCTCCGGTGTATAAATTGATGGACCTGCTGCTTGGCGATTTGCCAAATCACTTCGTGATAACCATTCTACAGCTCGAAAAAGAGTGAGAGCCAAAGTAATTTCCCCATTATTTTTGATTGCGGCTATTTCGGGTAACCCCTTATTTAAAACTGCAAATCCACGATCCTTTGATTGAATAAGTGAAAAATCCTGTTGTGGAAATGTGCCAACGGGTTCTTGCACCCAATCTTTTCCGCTACTCTGTTTTATTTTTCGTTCTGTAATGACAAATTGATTATCTGTAATAATTTTATTGCTTTTTAAATTTGTTGGAAAATGAACTCGTAAACGATGATCTTTTACTTTATTAATAAAATTAGTTTTTACTTCTATTATTTTGCTATCTTTTTTCAAGCCAATAATAGTTTTTACATCACAACCAACAAGTTTTTTACTCCGTGAAATTCTATTGTTATTAATTTTTTGAGGCAAAAATAATTTATATTCTACTTCAATTTTACCACTAATTTCATTGTTTCCAATTACTTTTATTTTACCATTGGCAGTGTCTGAAAATACAGATTTTGATATTTTAGAATATGAATGATCATACTCATCTCCAATATCTTCAGTGTCCTCCAAACGATTTAAACCAAAATATTCCTTCCCATCAATTTTGTTTAATAAATCAAAAGTCCCATTATTTTTTACGATTATTTTATAATAGTTATTTTCAATTACATTATCTTTTACCAAATTGATGCTTGGGATTTTAGCAATATTTTGTTTACCATTTGAAAATTTAAAATGATAATTTTTATAACCCAGCGCCGGGATATCTTCAGCTAAAAATTGAATTATAAAATATTTTTGATCTTGTAATTTGCCTTCTGCAGAGTTTTGTCTTTTTTTATAAACACTTAAATATCTTTTAAACTTCGATATTTGCCGATTGGAAAAAACAAATACGCTTGGATTAAAACTACCCATGTTTTTCGATTTATAATTTACTAATATTTTATGGCTAACAATGTTCCCGTTATTATCTGTCAACTCAAAATTTGTAGTATCAGATCCTAAGGGAATAACAATTAATCTTTCAATGATCTCAGATCTTTTCTCCGGCAAGGTGTTTATTACAGAGATTACTTGATTGTTGGCTCCATTTTCCAAAAAATTCGGCGAAATAATATTTATTTCATCCTTCAATATTTTTTCAGTCAATTGTTTTACATTTTCAAACCGAGTGATCATTTCTCTATGAACTTCATCAATACTACAACCGCAAATGGAATCGTGAGGATGATTTTTTAGTAATAATTTCCAAGCATATTTCAATTCTTCCTGTGGATATTTATTTCCAAGCACAAAATGAAAATATGAAGACATTGGCTCAACATATTTTTCTAATATCGTTTGACATTCATTGTTCAATATTTTCAAATTCATTCTTGACGACCATACTCCTGTCAAGATTGGTTGCAATTTACCACTTAACAAATCGCCGGTATAACTTTTCTTTTGGAAATCAACCGACTTTAGCTCTTTAATATATTTACTAAAACTTGAATGAACAAATTCGGTATCAGGAAATTCTTTTTTCAATTTATTAATAATGCCAGAGAAATTTTGTTGTGGTGGTAAATGATCGCATCCATTGTTAAACAAATAAACATTACAATTTGACACCCCTTTATATTTATCTAATAATATTTTAATTTTTTCAGTTGCTTTTTCCAAATTAACTTTTGCTTTTGTTTGAGCATCAAGAATATTGTCAAATCCCAAACCACCCGCATTGCAATAAGAGTTTACCTGATGAATTGCCAGAACTTCACTACCATCCGGCGCTTGCCAAAAATATTCACAACCCAAATCATCAATCTCGTTTCCATTTCCACGAGAATAAATAAATGAATCAATACCAGCTAATTTCAGTATTTGTGGCATCTGAGCTATATGACCAAATGTATCCGGCAAATAGCCAACTTTTTGCGCCGCACCAAACTTATTACAAACCTGATGACCAATTAAAATGTTCCTTATTGTAGATTCTCCACTTACTAAAAATTCATCCGGCAAAATATACCAAGGTCCAATTGATAATTTGTTTTCACTAACTAATTTTTTTATTCTTTTTTTATCGTTAGGAAACATTTCAAGATAATCTTCCAACACAACAGCTTGCCCATCCAACACAAAATGTTTAAATTCACTATTGTTTTCTAATTGCTCAAATATTTTTAATATTGTGTCGTTTAATGCGATACGAAATTCGTGAAAGGGTAAATACCACTCTCTATCCCAATGCGTGTGTGAAACGATGAATACTTTTTTTTTGAATTTTGTCATTAATCTCTCTTTTAGAATAATTACAAATTTATTGTTACATAATTTATAATATGACTACTATAATTCAAATAATAAATTTATTATTTTAAATTTAATTAAATAAAAATTATTAAAGTGTTTATATTAATCTCAACAAATTTCTATTAATAATCGTTTAATCTCATCAATACCAAATTCCGTATTTATCCTATGTGTTTTGGGTAAGGTCTTTCTAATGAATTATTGTTTTTTAAAAATAAATTCCAATTCCAATACGAATATTTACCGGTTCAATAATTGATTCTTCCAGCGCAGCAGTGATGCTGAAAACATCTTCATATTTAAATGTAACACCAACATTAAAGATGTAATCATCGGTAAACTCATCTATATCCGCGAAATCATATCCTTCAACATAATTTGAATCAGCTGTCGTAGTTGTATTTCCATTTGTGGTTGTTTCTTGTGAATCGAGATCGACTATTAAATCATATCTTTCCGTGATAAGAGTATTCTTCATAACTTTTGTAAACCCGAAATTTAATTCAAATATCTCCTGTATTGATATACATATTCCAAGAGGAACTGCAATTGTTTCGTATTTCTCTTTCCTTATCCAGGAAAATTTCTTTTTATCTATTGTAGTTATTTCCTTTATCTCATGCCCGCTATAATAATCGTTGGAATTCCTATATGAATATTTTAATCCATCAAATGGCTCGTTGGCCGTCTTTTTATCAAATTTATTATCATACACAATTCCACCAATAAATTTCACATTTTTAGCAAATTCGTAATTTACACCAATACTTCCCCTATACCTGATGAAATAATAATCACCTTCTCCGCTTCTTTCAAGATCCATAGTTGAATTATGCTCATATTTGTCTCTAAAAGAATGATAAGAAGACCAATAAGTAGAATAATAATAGTTTCTGCGCCAAGCATCCTCGGATTCGGTTAGATCGGCTTTTCTCTCTTCGCCATAAAGTGAATATTTGATGACTTTTTTGGAATCCAAATATACATTGCCATGCAAATTTCCGTAAATTGTATGTCCATCATAAATCCAGTATTTTTCAGACAAATATTTACTTGTGTTATGATAAATATTATCATCTGTTTCTAAAGGAGTGTTTTCATAAAAACTATAATATTGGGAAGTGTCAGATTCTACATAATCACGAGAAATCATACCTTCGGCATATCCCAAGGTCATTCCAATGTTGTTTTTATTTTCCCCTTTAACGAGAATACTTGCTGAAAATTCATCAAATTCATAATTTCTAATTCTATCTTTTTTTATATTATAATAATATTGATATTCGTCTGTATAATCGTTATCAGTATCATTTCTAAAATCAGAATATTCACCGTCTATTCCAATGTTTGCAAAGCCATATTTATATCCAATAATAACTTTGGAGTTTAGGGCATGCGTGAAAAATATATTTCCTTTATAACCAGATTGGGTCAATTTATTACTGCCGCTTTCCACTTGTCTATAATCCGCATACGGATCTGTATCACCTGTATAACTCAACTCATTCGCACCGTATCTCATCATACCGTACCAATACCAATATGGCTGATAGAATTTTTCTTTATTATAAAATTGTTCAAATGTAATTCCAAAACCAAACGTTTTCGCTTCATTAAATGGGTTTCCAAAATATGCTAATCGCAATATGGGTTTATCTATATCCGGCTCAACAAGATAATCACGATATGGCGACCAATACATTGAATATGTAGGAGATATTCTACCTCCATTATCATTGTTTTTCTCATTTTCCGGCAAGGAGATATAAAAATATTGTTTATCTAAACTATTAATATATCCGGCATTTTGAAATATCTTATCAATAGTTCCCGAATAAATTCCCCTAAAATGTTTTCCATAAGAATATAATTGAATAGATTGAAAATGATTTGGTTTTAAAAAATCATAGGGTAATTTTAAATCGGTCGCCATAATAGAATATTCCGGATACCAAGCGAAAATCTTTATTGTGAAAATAATAATTAGTAATAATTTTTTCATAATTATTCTCCATACATTTGTAATTTTAAATTATTCATCTTTCATCTTTGTTTTAATATTTTCTAATAAACTCTGCCTTGCTTCCAACTATTTGGAACTCCCAATATTCTCGATAAATACATCCACACATACAATCTCCATATCCGAAACTAAAAGTAATTTTTGGTGAATCCATTTTTCTATTTAAAGTAATATTATTTCCATCACCACCATATTGATTCCGTTCTGCATAATTAATGGAAGGAATTTTTTCAAGTTCGTTAATGATTGGTATTAAATTATAATTTTTATTAGAATAAATAATAATAGAAGAAATAAAATGGTAAGTATAAACAGAATCGAAATAAAAATTTGTTATTATACTATCTAATTTACTATTCCCGGTTGGAATATTGCCGGCTATAAGATTTTTAATTTCAGCAGCCCCTGTGTCAACCCCCAGTGAAATAGTATTAAAATCATACCTTGGGAACGCATGAATATCATAAGTTTCAAAGACAGTATCTCTATATGATGAATTAGAATTGTAAACCGCTTGAATAATTTTTAATACTTTTTCAACTTCGGTTGTGTCGAAAATTGGATTGTTGTAATTTGGATGAGATGAATCCGCTTCTATTTCCCGAAAATATAATTCCAATGCATCATTATAATAGTTATTAATAATAAATGTATCCAATTCAATTGAATCAAAATCAATTGGCGTATCATTATCAGAAAAATTAAATATATTACAAGAAACGAAAATCACAACCATTATCATTAATAAAAATATTTTTCTCATAATTTATATCCTCTTATATTTCCTTATAATCAACTTATATGCCTTACTTACACTTAATTGAAACTTCCGGCTATCCATAAATCGTACAAATTGCAAAATTACCTCTTGAGAACTTCCAAATCAATCAGAACTGAAAGTTCTGATTGGTAACAATCCCTACTTCAAAATCCCACCCCATTCCGTAACAACAAAACCACTCCTATCAAATTCAGGAATATTCGGCTCTGTTAAATCTATCTTCTCATCAATTCCATCAATAACATAAAATAATCGCAAAATATTATCCGGCTTTTCAGATATTTCCAATTTAACTAATTTATCAATATCATTTTTGTATTGCGGATAAAGTGCATAATAATTGTATTTATTTAATCTCGGAACCCAATATTCAATAAAATCATTTATCTCTTTTTCATTGAAGCCGGTTGCCTTCATATTATCATTGAAAAATGTTGGCAAATTTTCTCTCTTTATTACCCAACCATTATAATATTGGCAATAATCTTGTTGCCTGCTTTCATAAAATAAAAATTCATATTGATCATTTATCATTCCGTTTGGTTCAACTGTTAAATTTTTCCACCCATCACCATATTCTGGAATTGATTTTACAATTTTACCACCTTGGGGAAATTCCAAACTTACATCAAGAATCGTACTCTCTTTCGGATAAATATAAATGTTTGGTTTATCTATAGAAATATCATAATAAGCATATAAATCTTTATAATCAGAAGCAACATCAATTTGAAGATCTTCACAAATGGGATGACTAGTATCCGGATTAATACTAAAAGTATATTGTCCATTTTCAATATCTATTGCAAATCTTCCATTATTATCAGTGGTAAATGAATTGTTTTTAATCGCATCTTCATAGACATTTATTAAAACATTTGAAAGAGTGTAATACATATTACCATATTCATAAACTTCAAAAATAACACCACAAAACTTATCGGCAACAACAGCATCAAGATCAATAAATAATGTATCACCATAATTACAATGATATAAGTTCGTATAAAAACCTTCCCGCTCTGCAATCACACTATAATAATTGGTCACAGAATCCGGTAAAACAATGAAATTGCCCTCTTCTTCTAAATAAAATGTTTGTAAACTATTTCTACTACAAACTTTTAATTTAATATCATTTTCATGTTCATTGTCATTGTTCAAACAACTGATTAAAACAAAAAATAGAATTAAACTTATTAGAAATACAATTGTTTTTTTCATTTTTCTTCTTCAACTATTTATTCATCATATATTGGCACATTTAACAATCCTACAAACAACAAAGTGTTTGTGTTAATATCCTGGATAGCGTAAATAAACGGTCTGTTCATATTCATTGTAAAATCTATTTCGTTTTTTTCATCAATAGATATATATTTTATTTCAACCAAAGTAACTGCTGCTGCTTCTGTTCCCTCTTCGTTCATTTCAATAAAAGATTTGTGCTTTACTTTGCTTATAAATAATTCTGCTGTTTCGTGCATATTTGAAAAATCTGCTGCACCATTTGAAAACGCCTTTTCCATACCCAATAATTTCAATGCATCATTCAATTTCTTTTCGTAAGCAAATTTTAGTTTAGGTAAATATACAGTGCCTTTTTTCGTTTCCATTTGTGACATCCACAATTCCCAATTCGTAGAATTCACTTCTTCTATTATTGAATCAATATTTGCATTAGAATTCGGTAAAATTATTGTCATTACATAATTACCATTCCCATAAGGTAAATTTACCGCTTGGAAATCATCATTTGACATATATTTTAATTCTGCTGTTTGAACCATTGTATTACATTTTGTTGTGTTGCCATCAGTTAGGTAAAAATCTTTTTCTTCTGTCATTTCAGAATCAAATTCATATTTCCAAGTCCCATTAAAGTAGATTGCATTTATTAAAAACATAACAGTCTCTCGATCAATACTATCAATTATATTGTCAATTTTATGATTTGTGTTTTCATCTACCCAATTATTAATTGTATCAACAGAACTTGGATCGCTAAAATTCAATCCGCTAACTTCAGCACTAAAATAATCTTTACAAATATTCAAAAATGTTTCTTTAAATGTCCAAGTATCTCTATACCAAATAGAATTTGCGATTTGTAGTGTAACATCAGGATCAAGTCCAAGTAAATATTCCATTAATGTTTCAAAAGATGAGTTAATTTCCTCCAATGTCCCTTCAGGTAAATGCAAAGTGTTTTTCATCTCTTCGGCCGTTTCGCCGGCAGCCCCATTGTATGTCATTCCCAAAGCATAATATATGCTTAGCGGTGAAATAAACACATTGCTATCAGCTTGCCCAACACTTAGCTCTTTAAAAATATCAAAACTAAATTCATTACTTGCTTGAACTTGTCTTGCTTCGGTTTTTGATAAAGATCGTGGTTTGTCAGAATCTTCATCTGTAGGATTTATAAAATCAAGGCAACCAAAAGTAACAAACATAAATACCGTTAACATAATAATTGTTATTTTTTTCATGTCTTTCTCCCTTTTACCATCAAATCTTTATGTTATCAAAAAATAATTTCCCTACCTTTTAAATATAAGAAAACAATTTAATGTTCCAAGGTTTTTATTATTTTTTTTCAAGCTGTTTTTTATACAAACAATATTAACATCATTCATCAACAAAATAAATCATTCCAACCAATCCCGGACCTCCGTGTGCACTTATAGCCGGCCCAACCCTTTCAAAATAATATTTAGCATCACCCCAAACATTCTCTAATGCAATTTTAAATTCTGTTGCTTTTTTCTTTGCCTTAAAATGAACTATACCAATATCTGTAGGTCGTTTCCCATTTAATTCTTTCTTCATCCGTTTAATAACTTTTTTCCAATTATTATCTTTTCTGCGTATGATTCCATCTCTTTTAAGTTTACCGTTTTTGTCAAATCCAACCAATGGAATGAACTTTAAAAATTGCAAAATTTTCCCGACATTTTTATTTAATCTTCCACCTTTAATAATATATTCCAATGTATCAAATATGATATAAGTTTTATGTTGATTGGATAATTTATTTGCCTTTTGAATAATTTGATCTATCGGAATTTTATTTTTAACCATTTCTGCAACTTTAATTGCGATGATGCCAGCTACCATGCTTGCTCCTTTACTATCAATTATATGAATTCTATCCTCTGCAATTTGTTTTGCAGCATTAAGTGCATTTTGAAAAGTTCCACTTAGTGCTTTCGATACATGAATTGAAATTACATGCTTATAATGGCTTATCAAATAACGATACATATTCAAAAAATCACGTGGTGGCGGTTGCGATGTCTTTGGATGGTGGGGGGATGTTTCTAATTTTTCATGAAATTCATTTATATCTAAAGTAACACGGTCAATATAATTTTCATCACCAAAATTAATTCTAATCGGTACGACATTAATATTGTAAATATCTAACAATTCTTCAGATAGGTCGCATGCGCTATCAACAACAATTCCAATTTCTTCTTTATGTTGATTTTGAATTACCTGCTTTTTCATATCATCGGCTTTTTTATTTTTTACTTTTCCATAATTAGAAAGCATTTCAAAGACATCGTTAGGAGTATTTGTATGAATATGAATTTTGGTTTTATTTTTGCCTCCGGCAACTATTAACGAATCGCCAAACGTGTTTAGCTTTCCTTTGAATTGTTCGCTGTTGATAATACAATTATTGACAATACATTCGGTGCAATATCTATATTTAATATTTGGATCGAAAACTGTTTTGTGTTCTTTTATGTAAGGGGATGCCAATTCTTTTAATTCCGCCCAAATTTCTCTTATTTTTCCACCTTTAACAAATTCGTTAATTCCCTCTAACATATTTACAAAACCCTGAGCACCGGCATCTACAACATTATAATCTTTTAAAACTTTTAACTTTGATGGCGATCTTTCTAATTCTATTTGGCAATTTTTTAATGCAATTGTAAGTATATAAACGAAATCTTCATTGTCTTTTGAGAGTTTATTCCATGACAATGACCATTCTCTTATTACAGATATTATTGTTCCCTCTTTTGGAGCAATTAAAGAATTGTATGCATATTCAAAAGACCTTTCTACCGCCTTAGAAAATTCTTTTGTTGAGACCCTTTTTTTGTTTTGTAATTTATCTGCAATTCCAAAAAAGAATTGGGCTAAAATCGTTCCCGAATTTCCCCTTGCACCCATTAACGCACTGTCAGAAATGTCACGTGTAATTGAATTAATTGCATCACTCGAATTATATTTTAACGATTCTATTATGGCATGTAATGTTGATGCCATGTTGGTTCCGGTATCACCATCAGGCACGGGAAAAACATTGATCTTATTTAGATAATCTGTGTTTTTTATTAGTTTCTGGGCGGCCGCAATTGTTGCAAAACGAAATCGCTTCCCATTCACATATTTAATTTTCATATATTTAAATTTCATTTGTTTTTCCTTCTGTTTCTTGTTTTAAATGTATAATATTTACATCAGATGAATCGGTATTTACACCAAGTGCCTGTAAATCATTTAAATCCGTAGCTGTAACAATAGCTTGTTGTTTGTTACTGATTTTCTCAATTATCTTTTTACTATTTGAAACATCAAGTTCAGCAAAGACATCGTCAAATAGATATATCGGTTCTTTGTTTTTCCTTTCCGCAATAATTTTTCCCTCGGAAAGTTTCATTATATTCATCCACAATTTGTGCTCACCCTGAGATGCAAAATTTTCCAAAAGTTTGCCGTCTCTATAAAAATTAATTCTATCATAATTTACACCGTATAAAGATCGGTGTAAAGCAATTTCTTTACCAATATTATCGTCTATTTTAGTTTTATAATTTTCTGAAAATTGATCAAAATTCTCTCCACTTATGGAAGGGTTATATTCAATTTTTACTTCTAACGATTCCGAAACGATCTCTTTAAATAATGATTTAAATTTAATATTAAATTCTTTAATAATAGAATTTCTTTTTGAGTAAATTCTCCACATTAATGGTAAAATTTGTTCATTATATACATCAATTTGGTTGTCTGAATAAAATTGCTTTCTTTTTGCTAAAATTTTTAAATATGCGTTTCTTTGTTTTGAAATTTTTACATGATCTAAAAGATCGGTTAAATATTCCTTTGATATTTGAGATAATAATTTATCAAAATAAATTCTTTTAAATTTTGAACCGCCGCTTGTTATTATATAATTTTCTGGTGATTGAAACACGATTGGGGTTTTTCCAATCATTTCACTATTCTTTTTTATTTCAGTTCCATCGTAGAAAAATTTTTTCCCTTTGCTTTTAAGAAAATTTCCTTTTATTACCAATGTTTTGTCATAATTGTCTTTCCATTGAGATGCTATTTGAAAATAATTATTTCCCCTTTTAACCAAATCATTATCTTGCTTACTTTTAAAAGATCTGGTGAAACATAAAAAATATATTGCTTCTAATATACTTGTTTTTCCAATACCATTTTCACCGTAAATAATATTTAAACCATTTGTAAAATACAATTCAATTTTTTTTAAATTGCGAAATTGTTTTAAATGTATTTTTTCTATATACATTTGTAACTTTTGAAACTTTTTGTTTATATTTGCTTTCTGTTATATAAAACTATGTGCTATTATTCACTAGTTCTTAACGGCATCAATAAAAATAGAGAATCTTCATTTTCCTTTTGTTCAAATGGAAAAAATAGACCCGCAGAAAGAGGTGTGTTCAAATATATTTTTATTTTATCACCATCAATATGCCTTAATATTTCCCTTAACTTATCGTTATTATAAGCAATTTTAAAATCATCACCGGAATATTCTATCTCAACATCTTCGCTTGCAGATGACGCAATTGATGTGTCCTCCGCAGATATTTTCATGTTATTTTCAGTAAGAGAAAAAACCACGAGTCGTGACGATTCGTTTGCAAAAATACCTATTCTTTTTGTAGATTGAATTAGCGTATCTATATCAATCACTATTTTCTTTTCATTACTTGTGGGAATGACGCTCTCATAGTCAGGAAATTTGTGTTCTAATAATCTTGAATATATAGTTGATTTATCGCCTTCCATCATTATATGATTTTTCCCAATTCGTAACTTTACATCATCTAAATTCTTTACGGAAGATGTACATAAATTCAAAAATTTAATTGGAATTACAATATCTCTAATATCCTCAGAACCGTCATATTCTTTTAAAACAAATTTAGATAGCTGATGTCCATCTGTAGAGGCTGCAACTAATTCATTGTCATTAAATTGAAACAATACTCCACTTAATGCAGCATGCATATCTTCATCATGGCTTGATGCAAAAGTTGTTTTATCTACAATTCTAAGAAATTTATCCGAAGACAATGAAAAAACTTTACTTTGATTTATTATTGGAATACTTGGAAATTCAGAGGCTGGTTTTCCCATTATATTATATTCACCGCCTTCTGGAGTGGTTATTACAACTTGCATGTCTGATACTGTAAAATTCAGATCTGTGTCCGGTAATTCAGAAGTAATATTTAAAATGATCTTACTTGGTATTGCAATGGAGCCCTCCTCTTCTACGGTAGCAGAACAATTTGCAGACATTGTAATTTCAAGATCGGTTGATCTTAAATGTAATGTATCATTTTCAACAGTAAATAATATACAATTTAAAATTGGGAGTGTGGATCTTGTTGGGGTTACTTTTGAAATCTTTGATAAAATTGAATAAAATTCTTTTTTAGATACTTTGAAATTCATAATTTACCTCTTTTTTGTTATAATAATATAAGTATTTTATTTTAATAAAGTAATATTAATAATAAGAATGTTGATTGTTGGGATAACTGCCTTAAGTAATGTATTATTAATTGTTTTAAAATTGTTTTTAATGTTAATAATTTTTTAATTGTCCTTTTTTATTTTATTTGTTTTCAATTTAAAATATATTTTGATTCTTTAATTTTTGTTTTTCACAAATTGTTAACATTAATTGTTAGCAACTATTTTATGTCAACATAGAATTTAGAGTATAGATCATTAAGCCATTCGTTCCAAGCAATTTGTCTTTTTTGATTGGTAACCATATTTTCGAGCACATTATAATGTGTATCTAACTTTATGTTTTCTGCGGGTTTACGACTATTTAATTTTAAAATATGATATCCAAATTCTGATTGGAAAGGTTTAGATATTTTACCCTCGGAAAGGTCTTTGACTATATCTTGAAAAGATTCTATTTGTAATGTGTTTATTGGAAATTCTCCAAGGTGACCTTTGTTATCTTTCACATCGGTATCATCGCTGTACTTTAGTGCAAATTTATCAAAATCATCACCATTTATTATTGAATCTTTTATTGTGGATAACATGTTGATAGTATTTTTGTTATCTTCTTTTCCCACTTCTACTTTAAGCAAAATATGACTTACATTAATATTTTTGCCTCGCTTCTCTATTAATTTAATAATATGTAAACCAAATTCGGTTTCTACAACATCTGATATTTCACCCTCTTTTAAAGAAAATGCCGCTCTTTCAAATTCTTTAACAAATGTTCCTTTTGGAATAAAACCAAAATTACCACCCTGATTGGCAGATCCGGGATCTTGGGAATATTCTTTTGCAGCATCGGTGAATGAAATTATATCATTTAAAATATCTTCTTTTATTTGAAGAAGTTTGTTTCGTGTTTCTGTGTTGTGGGATTTAGATGGTTTTGGAATAATTAAAATATGACTAATATCAACTCTTTCTGGTATTTGCGGAATACTATCTTTATGTTCATTATAGTATTGGATAACTTCAGGTCTTGTTACGGAAATATCTTGGAATTTGTTTGCTTGCATTTTTTGTACTATCATTGACGATTCAACACGCTCATATAAATTTTCTTTTATTTTTTTTAGAGGCATATTAAAATATGATTCCACTTTTTCTTTTGATCCAAGCTGTATAACATATTGTTCAATTTGATTGTCCACGGTTGTGTTAACATCTCGTTCTTTTGCATAAACAGAATCAATTTCTGCCTGTAACTGAATTATATCCATATTAATTAGTTCTCGTAGTGATTTGTTATATAGATTTTCATACTGGCTTTGGTCTGTTGCGAGATTTATTCCCTGGTTTTGAGCAAGTTCAAATGTCAATTGTTGCACCTCGGAACTTAATATTACTTTTTCACCAACGATTGCAGCAATGCCGTCAACAAGTTGTTGAGAAAAAACGATAGAAGTTAATATTGTAATTATTGTGAAAATTTTAATTGTTTTTTTCATAAATTTTAACTTTGTTTGTTTTCCTTAATTTTTTTATTAAATTTTTATATAAATTGTTTCGTTTTTCTAACAAAACTTCTTCTTTTATTTTATTTTTTACAAAGGTAAAAGGAATTTGTTCACCCTTATTTAGTTTTTTTAATATTTTAATTACGATGAAACCGTCTTTAATTTTAATAGGCCCAATAATTTTTTTATTGTATGATGAAAAAATCTCTTCCTCAATTTTTGGTGTCAGATTTTCTTTTTCAACAAGTTGTTGATTAATATTATGTTTGCTATTTAATGAATTTAATTCTTTCTTATCGCCCAAGACCAAGATATTTCTTATTTTTTCACCCTCTTCTTTATTGTTTGCCAGATAGTTAACAACAACTGCAGTGGGTTTAGATATTATATATAGTCCTTTATCTTGTTGATATTGTTCGAATATTTCCGAGTCTGTAACTTGTATATTTTTGTAAGCAACATTATCTAAATAATTCTGAATTATAAGTTGTTTTTTATAATACTTTGTCTTTTGTTCAATTCTTTCGCTATTTATTGGTTTGTGTTCTTTTGCTGCTTGATATAATAATTCCGTATCTATCCATTTTTTCACCAATATTTTTTTTTGGATCTCATAATTGTTTTGTGAATATAATTCGGGATAAATAAATTCAATCTCCGAATATTTTAAATCTTTATCACCAACACTTGCAATCTTTTCATCATCGTTCTCTATACAAGAAACAAATAAGAAAATTAATAATATGTAAAAAGCAAATGGAATGTTTTTAGTTTTTCTTATCATTGTCTTTTTTATAAAATCTTTCATTTATCTTAATCCTGTGTTTATTCTTTAATCCATCATATACTTCAGCTTGGATCTTATCTTTATTTATTCGAATATAATCATATTTTATGTTTTTTTCCACCTCTTTATATGATTTGATCTTAGAGGATAGTTTTTTGTTTAATTCAATTATTGAATAATATTTTCCCAATTTGTAAGGCCCACCAATTTCGCCGATTTTCATTTCAAATGCGGCTTTGCCCATTGTTCCATATTGCCCTTTTCTAAAAGGTGGCAAGGTGCCTTTATTATATTTGCCAATGTTTCTTTCGGAATATTTTTCTGCTAATAATTCAATTTTCTCTCCGGATTTTATTTGTTTTAACAAACTGTCTGCTAATTTCTTTTTTGAAACAAGTATTTCTTTAACAACCGCCATCTCGGGACTTTTATACAAACTGTCTTTATAGTTATTATAAAAAGTTTTTTTCTCTTCGTTGGTAGGATTAATATTTTCTATAATTAGATGATTGTTATAATAATCATAAGAAATATTAGCAGTTTGAGCATCTAAAGCCATTTTATATGTTTCTTCGTTTTCTAAATGGTTTTCTTTGGCTACTATATTAATTAAATATGGAATTTGATTATCTTGAACTAATGATTTTACATTTTCTATTGAACTAAAACGAGACGGTCTTTTTGTGTCAAGTGTTTTAAGAAAAAACACGACCCATTGTTTGTCAATATCATGATCACCGATTTTTCCAATAACCAAAGAATCATCAAAAATACTCATAATATCAAAAGTTGTATATATTTTTTCATGGAAGACATTTTTTGATAGTTT
>JAUVLI010000136.1 GCA_030600775.1 Fidelibacterota bacterium
TTGAATGGTGTGGAATGCGAGCCATATCTTACAGCTGATCACAGAATGATGCTTGAATATACAGATAAAGTATTAGACGGAATGGCGATAACAATGAAAATTCTCGGTGTAAAAAATGGATACATCGGAATTGAAAATAACAAGTTAGATGCAATTAAAAAAATGCAAGAGAGAATAAGCAAATTAAATTATAATTTCAAAGTTATTCCACTAAAACTAAAATATCCTCAAGGTGCGGAAAAAATGTTGATAGATGCTATTCTAAAAAGACAAGTGCCAGCTGGTGGACTTCCTATGGATGTTGGAGTAGTAGTAAATAATGTCGGAACTGTGTATTCTGTTTTTGAAGCAGTAACAGAAGGGAAGCCATTGATCCAGCGAGTCGTTACTGTAACCGGTGATGGGATAAATGAACCGAAAAATATTTTAGCACGGATTGGGACTACATTTAAAGAATTGATGAAATTCTCGGGTGGACTAAAAGATGAAACCAATCATATTTATATGGGCGGTCCGATGATGGGAGTTTCACAACATACGACTTCAGTTCCCGTTATCAAAGCAACAAGTGGAATAGTCTGCTCGATAAAAAAAGATGAGAAATCATATGTTTATCCTTGTATTCGTTGTGGAACTTGCGTAAGAGTTTGTCCAATGAATTTGATTCCAACTAAATTATCTCGTTTATCAGAATTAGGTGAATATGATGAGCTGGAAAAATATGATATACAAAGTTGTATCGAATGTGGTGCTTGTGTTTACTCCTGTCCTTCAAACATTCCGTTGGTTCAATGGATACGAGTTGGTAAATTGAAATTCAATTAACTAAGTAATTAGAAAAAAATAAATATTAATAAACGGAAAAAATTATGGAAGAAAAATCAAAAACAGCAAGTGAAAAACCAAAGAAAAAAGATCCGCGTGAAAAATTGTTAAAGCCCAATGGCAAACCATTGATATTAAAATCATCCCCACATTTACTAAGTAATTACAGCGTTGAAAAAATAATGAGAGGTGTAATATTCGCACTGTTACCAACTACAATACTCGGAGTTGTTTTTTTTGGTTGGCGTGCTTTGTTAATGATATTAGTTGGGATTATCAGTTGCGTATTAACAGAAGTGATATTTGATTTGATCAGCGGAAAAAAGTTTAAATTGACGGATGGTACTTCGGTTTTGACAGGATTATTGTTGGTTTTGACATTACCACCTTCTTTTCCAATTTCCGGTGTAATTTTGGGAAGCGTAGTTGCGATCTTTATTGGAAAAATGATATTTGGTGGTTTGGGTTATAACATTTTTAATCCGGCTTTATTAGGAAGAGCGTTTCTGCAGGCGAGTTATCCTGTTAAAATGACAACTTGGACTTTACCAAAATTTGTTGGAGCAGATGCGGTTACAGGGGCAACTCCTTTAGGATTGTTTAAATTCGAACATGTTTTAACAAATATTAAACCATTAATATTAGGAAATGTTGGTGGTAGTATTGGTGAAACATCTGCAATCGCGATTATACTTGGCGGAATTTTTATTCTAATTAAGAAGTATGCCGACTGGAGAATTCCTTTAAGTTATATTGGAACGGTTTTTATACTTGGCGGAATTTTTTGGTTAATAGATCCTGTTCAATATCCGAATCCGATTTTTCATGTTTTTGCCGGCGGATTGATGTTAGGAGCATTTTTTATGGCGACTGATATGGTAACTTCTCCAATAACCAATAAAGGAAGTTGGATTTTTGGAATTGGTGCAGGTGTGGTTTTAATAACGATACGACTTTTTGGAGGATTACCGGAAGGAGTGATGTATTCAATAATTTTTATGAATGGATTAGTTCCTCTTATTAATAGATATACACAACCTAAAGTATTTGGGGAGGTGAAAAAGTGAACAAGTCGCTAAAAATGATTTTGGTTTTGACTATTATTACAATTATTTCTGGAACAGTATTGTCCTATTGGGATAATTTTACGAAGCCAATAATTAATGAACATAAGTCAAATAAATTAGATAAGTTAATATTAGAAATTTTACCTGAACATAATTCCATTGAGGAACTGAAACTAGGCGAATATAATTTATATATTGGTAAGCAAGATAATAAAATAGTTGGGATTGCATTTAAGGTTGAAGGTGGTGGATATCAAGATATTATTTCAATGATCGTTGGTGTAACTCCTGACTTTTCTGAAATTACTGCTTTGAAAATATTGAGTCAAAAGGAGACGCCGGGTTTAGGAACTAAAATAGTTGAAGATCCATCAAATGAAAATCCTGCTTGGTTTACGGAACAATTTAAAAATGTAAAAGTGAAACCAGAAATTGTATATGTAAAAAATTCTAAGCCATCAAAAGACAATGAAATTCAAGCAATAACGGGAGCAACGATTTCATCAAAATCAGTTGTAAATATTTTAAATACAAATATCGGTAAAGTGAAGAAGATGTATAATGAAAAATAATAAAATGAACCATATATAAATAATAAAGGTGAATATATGTCACAAAAAAAAGTAACACTTTTTCAAGAATTCTTGAAGGGAATTTGGAAAGAGAATCCAATACTTGTTTCGTTATTGGGATTATGTCCAACACTTGCTGTAACAGTTTCCGCAGAAAATGGTTTAGCAATGGGATTGGCTGCGACTTTTGTAGTTGTAAGTTCAAGTGTTATCGTATCAATATTAAGAAAAATTATTTCTCCGCAAGTTAGGATTGCAAGTTTTATTGTAATTATTGCAACATTCGTTACGATAGCTGACAGATTTTTAGCTGCTTATTATCCGGATATCAGCACTAATTTAGGACCATTCATTCCGTTGATAATTGTTAATTGTATGATCTTGGGGCGACAAGAAGCATTTGCTTCAAAGAACAATATTGGGAGATCATTCTTGGATGCGTTCGGTGTTGGAATTGGTTTTACAGTTGTATTAGTTTTATTGGGTGGAGTTAGAGAAATTCTTGGATCGGGAACTCTTTTTGGTGTCGAAGTAATGTGGAATAATTTCCATCCTTGGGCAGTAATGATCTTGCCACCGGGAGCATTTTTAGCTTTGGGTTTAATGATTGGTGTTTCAAATTGGTTAAATGAATTAGGAGAGAAAAAATGAATTTAATAATTATTTTTATATCTGCTGCGTTAATAAATAACTTTGTCTTAATGCAATTTTTGGGAATTTGTCCTTTTGTTGGCGTTTCCAAAAAAATGGATTCTGCTGTTAGCATGGGTCTCGCAGTTACTTTTGTGATGGTAATAAGTGCAGCTGTTACTTGGCTGATCTATCACTTATTATTAGTTCCTTTTGATATGCAAATATTGGAATATGTTTCGTTCATTTTGGTAATTGCTTCATTAGTGCAGTTAGTTGAAATGTTCATCAGAAAAGTAAGTAAACCGTTATATGATTCATTAGGAATATTTTTGCCATTAATTACGACCAATTGTGCGATTTTAGGATTGGCATTAATTTCCGTATTGAAAGATTATAGTTTTATTGAAAGTGTCATCTTTGGAGTTGGAGCTGGCGTGGGTTTTACTTTGGCGTTAGTAATAATGGCTGGAATAAGAGAAGAATTAGTTTTAGCACCTGTTCCGAAACATTTTAAAGGCGCTGGTATTACTATGATAATTGCCGGTTGTTTGGGATTGGCTTTTATGGGTTTTTCAGGATTAATTTAAATATATTATAGAGGAATAAATGGAAATAAATTCATTATTAATAGCAGCAGGAAGTATGGGTGGAATGGGACTATTGTTTTCTATTGGATTGGCAATTGCAGATAAAAAATTACATGTAGAAGAAGATCCGAAAATCTCTCAAATACATGAAGTGCTTCCAGGTGCAAACTGCGGTGCTTGTGGATTTCCTGGTTGCTTCGCTTTTGCCGAAAATGTTGTAAATGGAAATGCAAAATCTAACGGATGTCCTGTTGGTGGGCCTGATGTTGCCGATAAGATTGCGAATATATTGGGTATTGAATCCGGAACTTCTGAGAGAATTGTAGCGAGAGTAATGTGCCAAGGTGGAAAAGCAGAAACAGCAAGAAAGGCGACTTACGATGGAATAAAAACATGCACAGCAGCAACATTACTGAGTAAAGGAGAAAAATTTTGTGAATATGGGTGCATTGGATATGGCGATTGTGTAGAAGTTTGTCAATTTAATGCGATGTATATGAACGATAATGGGTTGCCAGTTGTGATTGAAGATAAGTGCGTTGGATGTGGTGAATGCGTAAAAGCATGTCCACAAGGAATTATGGAAATGCATGCAATTAGCCATAATGTTTTATTAAGATGTAAGAATGAAGACAAGATCCTTTTCGCTAGACAAGTTTGTACAAGAGCTTGTATTGGATGTGGAATATGTGTAAGAGAAGCAGATGAAGGTAAATTAACATTGTCAAATAATTTAGCGAAAATTGATTATGATAAATTTGGTGATGACACAAAAATTCCTACAGAAAAATGTCCGGGAAAATGTTTTACGAATTGAGAATAAGTTCACGCAAAGACGCTAAGAC
>JAUVLI010000070.1 GCA_030600775.1 Fidelibacterota bacterium
GTTTCTATTAATTGCCAATTATTTGTGTTATATATTTTTACAGTTGCATCCACACTACCTGAAGCAAGATATTTGCCATCTGAACTGAATGAAATAGAAAGAATCCATCCCAAATGATCTTTTAATGTTTTTATTAATTGCCAATTATTTGTGTTGTATATTTTTACGGTATTATCCCCATCACCCCCACTACCTGAAGCCATATATTTGCCATCTGAACTGAATGAGACAGAAAAAATGTCTCTCGAATGATCTTTTAGCGTTTTAATTAATTCAAATTCGGTGAAGTTTTCAGCAAAAAGTAGATTAATAAATATTAGCAAAATAAATAATAGTTTTTTCATGACTTCCTCTCTTTTGTGTTTTTGGAATCATATTGCACTATAATTCTTATATTGTGGAATTTATATATATTTATTTGAAATTACAAATGTTTTTTTGGATTTCGCAGTTTACCACAAGGACATATCTTCTATCTTTGGTTAATTGATATAAAAAAAATAAAGGGAAATAGAAGAACGGAAATGGATTTTGGAGTGCATTAACCATGTTAATGCAAAAAAGCGGAGCTTTTTATAAAATTATAAACATCTAAATTTCTTACGAAATTTAACAAAATAACACGGTTATTTTACTCCATAATCTTTTCTACCCTTGGAGGAGTTAATGCACTACATAAACCAAAACTTCCGAAATTTTGATTTGTTTCTCGCAAGAAAACAAGTATAAATCAGTGTTAAACTGCTTTCGCAGTTTGAGTATTGAGATGACTTTTTTCTATGGACTTCGTCCATAGTTATTAAAATTTAATCACTTCGTGATTTTAATTGAAAAGTATCATATTTTAAAATTCGGAAGTTTCGGTTTATTTATACAACAAGTGAGCATGCTTTCTTGCTAAAATTATCACAAGTATTTTGACACATTTTTCTTTCTCTGCATCTTTGTGTCTCTGCGGTAAAGTAATATATCAAAGTGCGCCTTTGCGGTTAAATACTCACTCCCGCAAACAAATTTGCAAAAACATTCACAAATGGCCAAATTATCGATCCGATTATAGAAAATCCGGCAAACCGCCCGAACATAATAATTCCAAGTAAAATAAATGGACCATATCGTTCTAAATTATACATAATTTCATCATATTTTGGTGGCAATAATCCTTGTAAAATTTTACTTCCATCCAATGGTGGAATTGGAATTAAATTAAATACTGCTAATGCTAAATTTATTGTTAAGCTGTAATACAACATTAATTTTAAAAAATTAAATGTAAAATTATTTGACATCTCCATTCCAACAATACGAATGATCATTCCGGTTAAAAATGCTAAAATTATATTAGAAGCAGGCCCAGCCAATGATACCCATATCATATCTTTTTTAGGATCTTTAAAGTAAGCCGGATTCACGGGCACGGGTTTTGCCCAACCGAAATGAACTATGAATAACATAAGTGTGCCAAGCGGATCAAGATGTGCAAGTGGATTTAAAGTCAGTCGTCCAGCGTTTTTTGCCGTCGGATCTCCAAAATGCAATGCCACTAATCCATGACTTAATTCATGAATGGTGAGTGCAAATAAAATAGGTATTACTAATGCTAATATTTGAGTTACTTGATTCAATTTCCCTCTTTTTCTCTTGGATGAAAAGTTTTGTGAATTTCTTTTAAATAGTCACGATCTAAATGCGTGTAAATTTGTGTTGTAGAAATATCGGAATGTCCTAACATCTCCTGAACTGCTCTTAAATCCGCACCACCTTCTAAAAGATGAGTTGCGAAAGAGTGACGAAAAGTATGTGGACTTACTTTCTTATATATTCCAGCTGATTTTACATGTTGTTGAATGATCTTCCAAACACCCATTCTAGAAAGCGGACCTCCTCGAGCATTTAAAAAAATAAAATCTTCTGCTTTTAAAATATTCTTTTTCTTTAATTCCGGACGAATATAATTTATATATTTTTTTAACCATTTTCTTGCTTCATTTCCAAAGGGTATTATTCGCTCTTTATTTCCTTTTCCAAAAACTCTTATAATCTCCTCATCAAAAAATATAGATGAAAGACGCAATTTTAATAATTCGGATATTCTCAATCCACAGGCATAAAGTAATTCTAACATCGCTCTGTCTCGTATTCCGAGAATTTTAGTAATATCAATTACATTTAAGATCTTTTCAATTTCATTGATCGATAACACCTTTGGTAATCGCTTCGGGATTTTAGGA
This sequence comes from Fidelibacterota bacterium, assembly GCA_030600775.1. Lineage (GTDB taxonomy): Bacteria > Fidelibacterota > Fidelibacteria > Fidelibacterales > Fidelibacteraceae > TCS52. The sequence goes on from JAUVLI010000070.1 coordinate 2,232, forward strand.
GAAATAATATTTTCAGTTATATCTTTTTTTACATATCCTTCGTTCATCATAAATTCATGGAACATTCGTATGGATGAGAAGTTCCGAGAAATACTAGCAGCTGCTAATGGTATTTCATTCAATATATCAATAAAATCATAAAGTAATGAAATTTTAATATTTTCCGGTTTAGAAACTTTCTGTTCTTTTAGAAAATTTACATATCTATTGATGTCTATTGAATACGACTCAATTGTATTCTTTGCTAAATTTCTTTCCACTCGCAGATGATTAAAAAAATCTTTCAGAATGTATTCCATTATATATATTCTTTATGAATAAAAATTATTATGAGAATAATTTTCGTTCGATGATATCACAAATAATATGACCGATTGTGATATGCGATTCTTGAATATGTTGTGTGTTCTCGGAAGGGGCAACTATAGAAATATCGGCATGGCTTTTTATTTTACCACCATCTTTACCTAAAAATGCAATTGTCTTAATATTTTTTTCATTTGCGGATTTGATCGCTTCAAGTATATTTTTTGAATTGCCGCTCGTAGAAATTCCGATAAGCACATCGTCAGAACGACCTAATCCCTCAACCTGACGACTGAAGATTGAACTAAAATCAATATCATTTGACCAAGCTGTTAAAAATGAAGTGTCCGTTGTCAAAGCTATTGATGCAATTGGTTTTCTATTAAAATTCAATCGTGCTATCAATTCTGCAGAAAGATGTTGAGCGTCCGCAGCCGATCCACCGTTTCCACACCACATTACTTTCCCACCTTTGTTTACAGAATTTATAATCAAATCAGATGCTTTTGCAATTTTTACAACCAATTTATTATCTTCTACAATTCTATTTTTAACATTTATACTTTCTAACAAATGATTTTTTATAATTTCTATTTTATCTATCATTATTTCTCTTTCAATTTATTTGTGAATTGAATCGGCAAATTTTGACATTAAATGTGAATTGCCTTCTTTCTCTAAAATATTCCCGGTTACGATAAAATCCGCACCGGCAATTACTTTCTGCTTTGCAATCTCAGGTTTGGTTATTCCACCGCCAACAATAATTGGAATATTTACCTGCTTTTTTACCATTGATATCATTTCATTCGGAACGGGATTGTCGGCTCCACTGCCGGCTTCGAGATATATCATTTTGAAACCAAGCATTTCTGCCGCAATCGCATGTGCAACTGCGATATCCGATTTGTTAGATGGAATTGGTTTTGAATTGCTCATGAATTCAGCCGTAGTAACTTTACCGGATTCAATCAACATATATGCAATTGAAATTGCCTCCATATTCATTGCTTTTAGAATTGGAGCGCTTATAACCTGTTTCCCAATTATCATCTCCGGGTTTCTGCTACTAATAAGTGATAAAAATAATACAGCATCGAACTCATTTCTAATTTGTGATGTGGAACCCGGGAACAGGATCATTGGTATGGAAGAATATTTTTTTATCAATTCAATTTTCTCATTGTAGCCATTTGTCATTAACAAACTACCACCAACTAAGATCATATCCACGCCACTATTACAAATTTTATTTACCTTTTTTCCAACATCTTCGGTTGGGAATGAATCCGGATCAATTAATACAAAATAACCTGCACCTTTCTCTTCTTTGATATTCAACAATTTTTGAAATATTTTCATAAAACAACTCTCATATTTTTCTTATGCTAATATTACAAAATTTATTTAGAATAGTTAATTAAAAAATATTAAAAAATGAAATGGTGAAAAGTGGAGAGAAGAATGCCACGAAAAAGAGCACGAAACGTGAGATATGGAATGCTGGTAAAGAACAATTACATTAAGAATTGTTTCTTTGCATTTCTTTGTGTGAAATCTTTTTAAATTTTGTTCGTTGCTATATGAAAAACTCAAAAAAATGAACAAATAATAGAAATAATTGTTTATATTATTAACATTGAATATAGGGGTTTACTTATGAAACTTAAAATATTAGGATCATCTTTATTAATATTTATCATGATTTTATTAAGTAATTTACATCTTTATGGAGATGTAAAATTATCAAAGATCTATCTTTCTAATAAAGGTCAATTAGAACAAGTAGTTATTTCAATAAATTCCTTTAAACTTTTTTTCAACAACAAAGGACAAATTCAAAAAATTGTAACAGAATCCAATGGCAATTTTGAATATGATTACAGAGTACAAGATGATAAATTAGAAAAATTAAATTATGACGAATTGGAATATCGTTTTGAAAAGGTTCGTGTAATACAAATTGACAGTACTGGAGAGAAAATTAGTTATGTCGTAAAAGAGCGTTTATATTATATTGGAGGCGAAAAAATAAAATATATGCCATTATATCCGGACAGAATAAAAAATATTGGTAATTTAGAATTCCAATATTATAGAACGGGCTTAGGTTTGGAACTAATAAAATATATTGATGATATCTATTTTTATTATCGTTATCCCGATTATCGAGTGGAAAATATTGGAAATGCAACTTTTGAATATTTTCTTCACCATCAGTATAAAATAAAAAGAATAAACGGCACTATTGACGATGGAAATGAAGTCTTAATTCATATTCAAAGTGAATTGGATTTTTATTAATAATTTAATATTATTGATTCTTTACCAATTATATGTAAGCGATATTGCAAATAATTTCTAGAACAATATCTTCTTTATCATCGACAATCTAAAGTTTCATTTAATAAATCTAAATAATCCCCTAATAATCTTGTTATCAGAAAATTATTCCTAACCTTTTCTTTCCCCTTTTTCCCAACTTCTTTGTATGCTTCGGGATCTTTTAAAATTTCTATGATTTTTTTTGCAAATCCATCCAGATCATTTGGTTCAAATAAAAATCCATCTTCACCATCTGTAATTTGTAGTGGAATCCCACCAACATTAGAAGCAACAACTGGGGTTTCTTTCCATAAAGCTTCGGTAATTGTAAGCCCAAAACCTTCTCTGATGGATTTTTGTATAATGACATCAGATATCCTTTGCAAAATATTAACAAGAATATTATTATCAAAATTTAGTAATATTACATCGCCTTTTTCAATTAAATTATTAGCTTTCCTTTCGACATTTTCAAAAATTTTTATTCCTTCAGGATCATCTCCAGCCATACTACCACATAATATTAATCTGCAATCTACTTTTTCCTTAACAAGCTTAAATGTGTTTATAACGCCTATTGGATCTTTCCATTTATCAAACCGAGATATTTGTGTAATTAAAGGTTTGTCAGTTGGTATTTTATATTTATGAAGGTATTTATTTATTGTTCTTTCAGATAAATCCATATTTTTGGGAGTAAGAGGATCGATTACCGGACTAATAATTTTTTCTTCAAATGGAATATTGTTTCTATAACTTTCATGAGATATAATCACATCATCATATTGTAGTATAAAACCCTTCAAAAAATGCCATAATTTTTCGTTAGGATGAGAAAGATCAATATGGCATCTCCATATCCATGGTTGTTTTCTTTTATAAAACTTAATTAGAGGAAGTGGTTGCGGATCATGAATTATTACAAAATCATGATCTAAATGTGTATAAGTTGAAAAATCTTCATTCGTTTCAGTATATAGTTTCTTCTTAATTGATGTTAAATGAATAGGATCACCTTGTAAAGCATTATGAAATTTTTTAGTTATTGAAAACACATCTGGAGAGCCACGAAGAGTTCGCCAACCTGCATCTAATCCAACATCATTCATAAGCGGCACAAGAGAGCTCAAAATTTCAGCGACACCTCCGCCATAATATGTTGAATTAATATGAACTACACTTTTACCAGATAATTTTCTTGATTTTTTATAGAGGTCACTAATAATTTTGTCGCCTACAATTTCCCTGTAATCATTTACAGTTTTCATCGTTATTTCTCCTTTAATAATTTTGTTAATAAATGTTTTACATCATTCGGTGATTTTATATTAAACTTAGCAGCAGATGAACTAAGTCCAACATTAATAGAATATGCATTTTCAGGTAATATTTTAAACATTTCCTCATCTGTCAAATCATCTCCTAAAGCCAAAATAAAATCCCAACTACTTTTAGAAAGCCATTGTAAGGCTGCTCTCCCTTTATCTATTCCAAAACTTCTAATTTCTATAACTTTGTTTCCTTCTAATACTTGTAGATTTAATTTGTTTGTGAAATATTCAAGTGTATCCACTAACTCACCACACCTGACCTTTGCCAAATTATAATCAGTTTTCCTAAAATGCCAAACTAATGAAAATTCTTTTTCTTCAAGAAGCGATCCTGGCGTTCTATCTACGAATAGTTTAAAAATTGGCCGGATATCTTTTTTCCATTCAATATTGAGAGGTTCTATTGTATGCCATGATCTGTTTTTAGTGCGAATCCAAGCTCCATGTTCTGCAACTAAGGATATATCAAGATCGCCAAACCATTTCTGAAGCGTATTCTTATCACGACCACTGATAATTACAATCTCATTGCATTTTTGTTTAGATAGTGCCTGCAATAAATTTAACAAATTATCATCAGGAATTGCTTGTTCAGGTGTTGAAGCAAAGGAGACAAGAGTACCATCATAATCTAATAAAATTAATCTCTTCTTCCCTGAAAAATAATCACTTATGAGTTTCTGTTCTACTTGAGGAGTTAATAAATTTATCAATCTATCTTCTTGTAATTTTTTAATTTCTTTTAAAGAATTGAAGAATTCTTTTCCCCATCGTTCTATATTATAGGATTTAAGTCTCTTTTGCATGGCTTTATTTCTCTTAATTTGTTCATCTTCCGAGAGGGATAATGCTGTTTGCAAAGCATTTTCAATTTCATTAATATCATTTGGATTAATAATAATAGCATCTCCCAATTCCTTAGCTGCTCCAGCCATCTCGCTAAGTATTAAAACACCCTTATTATTTTTTTTACTGGCAATATATTCTTTTGCAATTAGATTCATTCCGTCTCTAAATGGTGTTACAAGTGCAATGTCAGCAATATTATAAACAGCAACCATAGTTTCAAAAGGCAGTGTTCTGTATAAATAGAATATCGGTGTATAATTAATCTCTCCATATTTACCATTAATTTCCCCAACGAGCTTATCAATTTCTGTTTTCAACGATTTGTACCTTTTAACTTTCGTTCGTGAAGGCACAACTACAATAAATAACGAAATTTTACCCACATATTCAGGATTCCGATCTAAGAAAAGTTCAAAAGCTTTTAACCGTTGAGAAATACCCTTAGAATAATCCAATCGATCAATAGAAAGTACAACTTTATGATCCCCTATGTTTTTACGAAGTTTAGAAATCTCTTCCTTCACATCACTATTATCATTGGCATTTGCAAACTTTTCATAATTTATTCCCATAGGAAAAGAATCAATTTTTATAATCCGATCTTTTAAATTTATCTTATTAAAAGTATGCTCATAACCAAGTAAACGCATCATTGCATTCATGAAATAATGAGCATAATCGTATGTGTGAAAACCAATAAGATCTGCTCCCAACAATCCTCGAAGAATTTCATTTCTCCATGGAAGCAAGCGAAATATTTCAAATGAAGGAAAAGGGATATGAAGAAAAAACCCAATAGTTGCATTTGGAATTTTTTCCCTAACAAGTTGTGGAAGTAACATTAACTGATAATCTTGTATCCAAAATATATCACCGGGTTTAGCAATTTCTACGATTTTATCACAAAATACTTGATTTACCTCACGGTATGTTTCCCAAGTATTATCACTATATTCCACATACTGAGGAAAATAATGAAATAATGGCCAAATCGTATTATTACTAAACCCATTATAATATTTATCAATATGATCACAAGTTAAAAAAATTGGATACATATTATCAGAAAAAAGTTTTCTTCTAATAGTGTCCTGTTCATTTATATTGTCCGTAATTATACCTGGCCATCCTATCCACAATGTCTTGTAAAAATTGCTAACTGATAATAATCCAGTAGCCAAACCTCCAGAGCTATAAGAAAAAGCAATTTTATTTTTTCTCTTTGTAGCTTTTACTGGTAATCTGTTTGATACTATTATTATTCTATTCGAATTATCGATACTTAAATTATTGCGATTTTTAATATCCATTTAATTCTCTTTGTCTGATTTTATAATATCTTAAATTATCTATACTCAGTAACAGAAACAACTGTTTGCCAAAGCCTTCCCATTTCGTCAATTTTTTTTCTCTTTGAAATTGCTAAAGGAATAGGGATATTCACGTACTCCTGGTTGATATAACCTACTAACATATTTGTTCTGCCCGAAAAGGCTGCATGAACTGCATTTTGAGCTAATTCTAAACAAAATAAAGAATCATTTGCATTAGCTGGTTTACTACGAATAATATAACTTGGATCAATATATTTAACAGAAGCTGGGAAATTTTTATTCTTAAAATATTCTGTTATTTTTTTCTTTAACAAAATACCAATATCTTTATTTAAAACATTACCGGAAGCATCTACTTTATTCTCACCTTCAAAAAATTCTTGCCCAGCACCTTCTGCTACAACAATTACTGCATGCTTGCGTCTCTTCAGTCGCTCTTCCAATATCTTAAGTAAACCATTTTTCCCATCTAATTTAAATTTAACTTCCGGAATAAAACAAAAATTTACATCAGTGCTTGCTAAAGTTGCTTGGGCAGCTATAAAACCAGATTTTCTGCCCATAAGTTTTACTAATCCAATACCATTCTCAATTCCTTTTGATTCAACATGAGCCGACTGAATAACTTTCCTCGATTCATCTACAGCAGTTTCAAAACCAAATGTTTTTTCAGAAAATGCAATATCATTATCAATTGTTTTAGGAATTCCTATTACAGAAATATCCAATTTTCTTTTTTTAATCTCATCAACAATTTCTGCTGCTCCATGTAATGTTCCATCTCCACCAATTGTAAATAAAATTGAAATCTCAAGTTCTAATAAATAGTCAACAATTTTCTTAGAATCTTGAGCTCCACGAGATGCTCCCAACATTGTCCCGCCATCCTCGTGTATATCATTTACAATATCAGTATCAAGTAATATTGGCTCAATATTATTGTCTTTAACCATT
>JAUVLI010000118.1 GCA_030600775.1 Fidelibacterota bacterium
GCAACGAACAAATGCAAATAAGGGAAAACGAAAGACGGAGAACGACGAAGTTAAAACGGCATACAAAATAATCAAAGCGAAAAAATAAAAGATCCAGTTTCCCACAAGGACATGTTCCCTACCTTCGGTTGATTGATATAAGAGTATTAGGAGAAAGAGGGAAAGTGATAATATTTAGGAAAATAAATAAATATTTGAATGGAAAAATAAATAATAAATAGTAATATCCGTTTAAAATAATTAAAAATTTTAATAAGGATATTACGATTTATGAAATATCAGGAAGCAATTTACAAAATGAATAAACGAAACAAATTTAATCATAGAAAGGAAATAGTGCTTTATGCAATTAATAATAGCAATAGTGCTTCAGCTAAAAAATATGAATGTGATATTAAAACTGTTCGTGAATGGAAAAGACGATTTATTAAATATGGTAATGCCGGATTGATGGATAAATCTAGGAAACCACATCATTCATCAAATAAAATTGATAGTGAATTGGAGGAGCATATTGTTGACTGCAGAAAAAAAACACCTGCATTTGGTTCTGTAAGATTAAATGATTATTTTAATATTCCTTGTCATATAAATACCATTTATAATGTATTGAAACGAAATAATTTAATAATTCCTCATAAAACTAAGAGAAAGAAAAAGATGGATATGCGAAGAGTAAAAGCACTATATAAGCCCTTTGAAAACATAATGATAGATGTAAAATATTTAACAGATATATCCAAATATCATTCATATTTGCAAGCATTAAACTTGCCAAAATATCAATATACAGCAAGAGATGTAAAAACCGGTGGATTGTATTTAGGATATGCTGACAGTGTAAGTGTAACTTATGCATCAATATTTGTCAAATATATATTAAAACATTTAAAGAGACACAATATTGATCTATCGGAAGTAACAATACAAACGGATAATGGGACAGAATTTTCCGGTAATTTGATGAATCACGATCATGGTTTCGTTCACACAATAAATGAATTAGGAGCTAATCATAGATTTATTCCACCGCATAGACCGAATTTAAATTCAGATGTAGAGACAGTTCATCATCACGAGGAGAGGGAGTTTTTTGATTTAGAAAGTTATTCATCATATAGAGAATTTTATGATAAAATTATTACTTATCAATACTTTTGGAACTATGGTAGATATAATTATTACAAGGGAAAGAAAATGCCAATTGATATAATGAGCGAACATTTTGATGGTAAAAAATCAGTGCAATTATTAGATCTACCACCGATGTTAATAAATAGTAGCAAAAAATATTTGCAAGTTAAAAATAACTTGATTAAATTTGATTCAACTAGGGAATATGTCCTTGGGTTGGCTGCTTCTCAAAAATATTTAATTTGAATTTAAGTAATATTTTCATTATATTAAAAGTTAAAGATTTTCATTATCATTAATTTTGAAATAAAAAGGGAAAAATGGCAAAACATACATTAGCAAAAAATATTGACAAACATTTAAATGAAACAATTACACTAAAAGGATGGGTTTATAATATACGGAAAAGTGGTAAAATTTGGTTTTTAATATTTCGTGATGGTACGGAATTTATTCAATGTGTAATTTTGAAAAATGAGGTTTCACCGGAAGTTTTTAAATTGAAAACTACTTTGACACAAGAATCCTCAATCACAGTTACAGGTGTTGTTCAAGAGGCACCGAGTCAGAAATTTGGTTATGAAATATTAGTAAAAAACATCGAAGTTATTCAAATTGCGGAAGAGTATCCAATTTCTTTAAAAGAACATGGCATAGAATTTTTATTAGATAATCGTCATTTATGGTTACGCTCAAAATTACCAAATGCCATTTTAAAAATTCGTCATGAGGTTAGTAAAGCAAGTAGAAAATTTTTTGATGAACGCGATTTTACTTTAATTGATTCACCAATGTTTACTCCAAATGCATCAGAGGGAACGACTACTTTATTCAAAACAAAATATTTTGATCAAGAAGCATATCTCACTCAATCAGGACAATTATATAGTGAAGCAGCAATTATGGGTTTTAATAAAACATATTGCTTCGGACCGATATTCAGAGCAGAAAAATCTAAAACAAGACGACACTTGACAGAATTCTGGATGATAGAACCTGAAATGGCTTTTTACGATATAAATGATAATATGGAATTAGCAGAAGAATATGTTAGCTATATTATTCAACAAGTTTTGGAAAACAGAAGAAAAGAATTAGAAATTTTGAAACGCGATGTTACGATATTGGAAAAAATCAAACCACCATTTCCACGAATAACTTACGATGAAGCAGTAAAAATATTACAGAAAAATGGACGCAATTTTAAATGGGGCGATGATTTTGGTGCACCTGATGAAACACTTATTACAAAGGAGTTCGACAAACCAATTTTTATTCATCGTTGGCCTGCAGAGACAAAACCGTTCTATATGAAACGCGATAAAAATGACGACAAATATGTTTTAGGAATGGATATGATCGCTCCCGAAGGACACGGTGAAATCATAGGCGGAAGTCAAAGAGAAGATGATCTTGATTTACTTTTAGAACGAATAAAAAAAGAAAATTTATCAGAAAAGATGTATAATTGGTATATTGATCTAAGAAGATATGGCTCAGTCCCCCATTCTGGGTTTGGTTTAGGTTTAGAAAGAACCATCGGTTGGATTTGCGGAATTAAGCATATTAGAGAAGCAATTCCATGGCCAAGAACAATAGTTAGATTATCACCTTAAAAATAATATAAAACGAAATATTATGAATTGGCAAGAAGAACTAAAAACAAATATAAAATCAATTGAAGAATTACAAAACTTCATAAACTTTGATAAAAATGAAATAAAAAAAATAAAAGAAGTTGTAAAGTATCATCCTTTAAGCATTTCAAGATATTATTTATCATTAATTGATAGAAACAACAAAAATGATCCAATTAAGAAAATGATGATACCCTCTTCCGAAGAATTACTGCCCGGTGGTGATTACGATCCAAGTAAAGAAAAAGCAAATACAAAATTAGTTGGATTGCAACATAAATACAGTGAAACAGCATTATTATTGATAACGAATAGATGCGCATCATATTGCAGATATTGCTTCAGAAAAAGAATGATCGCTCTTTCAACAGATGAAATTATTAAAAAATTTTCTGACGCAATAAAATATATTAAAAACCATACTGAAATAAATAATGTTTTATTAAGTGGTGGAGATCCACTTACTTTATCAACGAAACTATTAAATACACTTTTATCAAAGCTTTCTAAAATTGAGCATTTGAATTTTATTCGTATTGGAACTAAAGTTCCCGTTTCTTTCCCAAATAGAATTATAAATGATAATGAGTTATTAGAGGTACTCAAACAAATTAATCAAAAAAAAAGAATTTATATTACAACCCATTTTAATCATAATAATGAAATAACAGAAAAATCCACAGAGGCAATTGAAATGTTAATAAAATCCGGTATTCTTGTTAACAATCAATCTGTATTACTAAAAGATATTAATGATAATGCTCAAAAATTGGGAAAATTACAGAAAAATTTAGTCAAAATAGGAATAAATCCATATTACATATTCCAATGCAGACCAGCGATGAAAGTAAAAAATCAATTTCAAGTTCCAATATATAAAGGTATTAAAATTACCGAAGAAGCAAAAAAATATATGGATGGATACAGTAAAAAATTCAGATATATTTTATCTCATACTGTGGGGAAATTTCATATATTGGGTAATGATGATAAAAGGATCTATTTTAAATATTATGAAGTAAAAGATAAAAAATATTATGGAAAAATATTCAGCAGAAAAATTGATAAAAATGCTACTTGGTTAAGTGAAAAAAAAATAAAGCTAATTTAAAATATGAAATTATCACAATTAAATAATTATCCGTTAATAGCTGTATTCGGAGGACGAAAGGCAGAACCAAATACTTTAGAAGAAGCATATAATTTTGGTAAATTAGCTGCAAAAAATAATTGGATAATTCTTTCTGGTGGCAAAGGTGGGGTGATGGAATCCGTCTGTAAAGGTGTCTCCGAATCAAATGGATTAAGTATCGGAATTTTGACTGGCAATGATAAAAAATCCGCTAATCCTTTTGTGAGCATTCCACTTGCAACCGGCGTTGGAGTTTCTCGTAATCAGATTATCGCTCGTGCTTGTGATTGTGCTATTGCTATCGGTGGCCATTACGGAACACTTTCTGAAATTGCTTATGCACTCCAAATGAACAAAAAAATAATTTCATTAAATTCATGGAATATCAAAGGAATGAAAAAGGCAAAAAATCACAAAGAAGCAATAGGAATAATAAAAAAATGGCTATCAAAAAGATAAAATTAGGAATAATTGCAAATACTACAAAACTCAAATCTGCCATTGACTTTTTTATAAATTTCATTGATTGGTTAAGTAGGAAAAACGTAAATTTTTCTGTAGAAAGTGCACTAAGAACTTTTTTACCAAATTCATATAATCTAAATTTTTCGGATGAAAATCAAATATTTTCTAACTCTGACATTGTCGTTGTAATTGGAGGCGATGGAACAATACTCTCAACCGTAAGGAAAATAAATACTCTCGGAACACCGGTTGTTGGAATTCATATTGGCAGATTAGGATTTCTCGCAGAAATTACCACATCAAAATTTAAAGAATACTTTAAAAAAATAATTTCCGGAAAATATACTATAGAAAAAAGAACAATCTTAAAGGCAATAGTTACTTTTAATAATGAAACTTCAAATTTTTTCGCCTTAAATGATTTTGTTGTTTCTAAAGGCACTTCATCTCGAATGATAGAATTTCAAGTAGATATTAACGACAATTATATGAATTCATATAAAGCAGATGGATTGATAATTTCTACCCCCACGGGATCTACTGCCTATTCACTCTCCAACAATGGTCCTATTCTCACACCGGATCTAAAAGGAATAATCCTCAATCCGATTTGCCCCCATATTCTTACTAATCGTCCAATGGTAATAACCGATGATAAAAAAATAACAATTATATTCAAAGAAAAATCAGAAAAGTGCATCTTCACTGCTGATGGACAAAATGATTCAAAATTAAGTATTAATTCTACAATATATATTGAAAAAGCACCTTTCTATGCTAATCTTGTTAGAATTGAGGGAAGTAATTATTTTAAAACATTAAGAAATAAATTAAGATGGGGAGTAAATTAATTTGGAAACAATCAGATTAAAAAATATGGTATTTTATGGATTCCATGGTGTTGAAAAGGAAGAAAAAAAAATGGGCGGACGATTTGAAGTCGATATTATTTTAAAATGTAATTTACAAAAGGCGATTGAAACCGATAATTTAAAAGACACAATAAATTATGAGGCGATTTATAATGAAGTAAAAAAAATTATTACTTCTGAAAAGAATCATCATCTTTTAGAAACACTTGCTGGTAAAATATGTAAAAACATCAAATCAAATTTTCCATTGGTAAATACAGTTATAACAACTATTCGTAAACCAAATGTCCCGATTCAAGGTGTACTTGATACGGTTGAAGTTGAAGTGAGTTTATAAAACTCTAAAAATGAAAGCATTAATAATATTGACAATAATTTTACTTCTTTTTACAGCATCAATTGCAAAAGAAAATGTTTTTTTTAA
>JAUVLI010000047.1 GCA_030600775.1 Fidelibacterota bacterium
AAATATACTCATAATGAAGGTGACTATATAATTATTTCTGATCCTGAATATTTTGAAGAGTTGGAAAGATTTATTGAATTGAAACAAGAAAAAGGATTTAATCCTGTTATTTATAATATTCACCAAATTTATGATGAATATTCAAATAGTAATTTATCTCCATTTGCTATAAAAGATTTCTTAACTGATGCATATTATAATTGGTCTGATAAACCAAAATATGTTTTATTAGTTGGTGATGTAACAATTGGTGGTAATATAGACAAATCACTAAATTGGTATATTCCGACAATGTTTTATCAAGCAGCACCGTCAAGAGGTGGAGTATTAACTGATGTGTGGTTTAGCGATATAGATAATGATTATTATCAAGATATTTGTTTAGGAAGATGGCCAATTCGTAATAAAGATCAATTAAATAAAATGATTGATAAAACGATAGCTTTCGAAAATTTACCGAAAATAAATGGTTGGTTAAATAAAAGCGTAATGATAGCTGGATACGAAGATGTATTTAAAGGTGAAACTGAAAGTCTGATAAATGATGTTATACCGAAATTTATGCAAATTGATAGATATTATGTTTATGCAACTGAAACTGGGCCACATGCAGGAAGTGCGGGTAGGATAACAGAAATGTTTAATGATGGTAGGGTAATGTTAAACTATTTTGGTCATGGAGGAGGATCTGATTGGTCTGATAGAAATGTTTTTCCGATTGAAAATGCCCAATATTTAACAAATAAATTGATGCCATCAATGGTCAATTCATTAACTTGTTTTTCTTTAACTTTTGACACAGAAAGGTCTATAGGTGAAGCATTGATGCGAGCTGAGGGTGGAAGTGTTACATTTTTCGGAGCTTCCGGATATGGGTTTATTAATAATGATTATTGGCTTATCCAAAATATATATGATCAATTATTTAAAAAACAAATAAGTATTGGCCAAGCGATCCAATTGGGAAAATTTTATTATTATATTTCAAATTTAAATCAATATAGAAAAACTATATATTATCAATTTAATTTTTTGGGTGATCCCTCTCTAAAATTACCCATCGATTACACGCCTCTTGAATTAACCTCATCAAATAAAATGGTTAATCCTAATGATTCATTATATTTTTCTCTGCCACAAGAATCCGCTCTATATGGTTCTTATGATGTTACTTACGATTCAACAGTATTGCATTCAATTGATGTTAATTATAATGCTCTACCAATGAATTCAAAAATTCCTTTATATCACAATGAGAATGTTAATTTCGCTAATTCAAAAGTAGAATACAGTGTTAAGATACCTGAAAACATTTATGCCAATAGAGGCGATGTATCATTGTTCGTTTGGGATGAAAATAATTATAACGCTTCCCATTTACAATTTTCAATTGGTAGTTCATATATTGGTGAACCATATTTCTATCTCAATAAACCAAAAGTTGGAGAAAATGCATACATTCAAGTAAATATTGAAGATAATGATGGAATAAACAAAGCATATTTAGATTTTAGTTCTAATGATCCAAATTGTGAATTAATTGAACAAGATGAGCATAACTTTAGAAGTGAAATCTCGTATAATTGGGATGAAAATAATGGTAGAACTTTTAAAATTATTGTTGTTGATGAGAATAATGATACAACGATATCTCGAGAACACAACTTAATTCCATCAGAAGTATTTGATATTGAAATTAAAAATTATGATATTGTAAATGGAATGAGTGAAATAGAAATACGAAGTAATTATGATGAATCTCTCGATGTTGAACTAATTACTACAATACTTTCGGAAGGAGTGGATATTATTTATCGTGATACTTTAACAGTTGTTGATGATAAAAATAGTAGCATAAATAAAGCTTACAGTAACATATTACCACCTTGGGGAGATGTAGAGATTGAAGTTAAAATTAAACCTTTGATCAGTATAAATGAAATAGATACAACTAATAATATAGATACAGTTAATATTATAAATTATTGGATTAACGAAAATACAGAATTAAATTTTAATCTTAATGATTCAATTTTTACTTCAATCACAGTAATTCCAAAAGAAGATAAGTATAAAGTATATATCAAACCAGTACAAGTTGATTTCAATTTAGACAAATTTGGAGCAAGTTTAGTAGATACGAATGGATTGAAAGTAATGACTGATGATGCAATCGATTTACAAATTAATTTAAATTCACAGAATGTTAATATTGATAGTACAAATTTTATTTCTTGGTTATCACTTGATTCCAACAAATTTCATTGTAAAAAATATTCAGAAGACAATGGTGATAAATTTTTTAATATAGATAAAGCTGGATATTATATTTTTTCTAAATCTGCCGATAATATTGCTCCAGAAATAAAACTGAATGTTAATGGCGGGAAATTAATGACAAATAGTTATGTTGCAAATAATTCACGATGTTCGGCAATGATAAGTGATAATAATGGTGTGAATCCTGAGCTGGAATATTGGGGAATTTTAATCGATGATGTGGAAATAGATCAGTCCAATGTAGTTATTTTACAAGGAGATGATATTAGAACACTTGGATTAAGATTTAATTTAGAATTGGAAACGGGTACTCATACATTACAAATATTTGCTACTGACATTGTTGGAAATGAATCATATTCAAAAGAATATCAAATTAATTATCTTGAGGAATCAAAAATTATCGACTATGGAAATTATCCCAATCCATTCGCAATTAAAACATTAATTATTTATGAGTTAACGGATCAATTTGAAAATTTAGAAATAAACATTTATACATTAGCAGGGAGAAAAATATTAACAATTGATCAATATAATGCCGAAACGGATTTACTTTTAAATAATATTGGTTATCATGAAATACCATGGAATGGACGCGATAAGTACAATAATTTTGTTGCTAATGGTGTATATTTTTATGAAATAAAAGGAACTATAAACGATAATGTTAAAAAAACACACGGGAAAATAGTGAAATTAAGATGAAAAAAATAATTTTTATTATATTAATACAAGTAATATATTTATTTGCTGGTAACTATGGTGATGCCTTTATTCATGCAAGTAAACCCGCATCAATTGTTGGATTAGGAAATATAGGTGTTACTCAAGTTACAGGAATTCAGTCTATATTGGTAAATCCAGCAGGTTTGTCACAAGTTAATCGAAATGAGATTTTTATTCAATATAATAATTTGTTTGGACTTGGTTATCAACATAGTTTAGGAATGATGACTAAATATGGTGACAAATATTACCTTGGCGTAACCTGGAATAGAGTAGCGGTAGATGATTTGACTGAAAGGATCAATTTATTTGAATATGACTTGGAAGAACGACGAACATATGTAAGAGAGCATTATGGTGAAGGAGATAAATTCTCCGATGCTGAGAATGTAGTTCATCTCACATTTGCAACTAATTTGCCTCATGTTATAAATGTTGGTTGGGCTTATGATAAATTTGAAATTGGAAATCCTATTGGAATTAATATTAAATTATTATCTAAATCTATTTATCATGGAAAGGGAACGGCTAAAGGAGCGGGAGTTGATATTGGTACAAAATTTATTATTCCGGGAAGTGAAATATTTTCTATTCCTAAATTTGGAGATATTATTGTGGGTTTGAATTTAGAAAATGTATATCAAACACCGATAATATGGTCAAGTGGACATATAGATATGGCAAAAATGAAATTCCATTCGGGAATCTCTTTACAACAACCTGTAAAGTTTTTTAACAGTATGATTTGGATTATGTTTGAAAAAGAAATAACAAAATATGAGAGTAATAGTAGATATGGTTTTCAGTGGAGGTTTAAAAATTTACTAGATTTAAGATTTGGACAAGATCTCCTAAATTATAATATTGGATTTGGACTTAAATTACCATATAAAAAATATCATATAAAAATAGATTACTCTTTGGAAAATCACCCATTAGATATGGTTCATAGAATTTCTTTAACTTTATATGGAAGGGAAAAAAATGTCAATAAATAAGCCATTATACTTATTTTTATTATCTTTTTTTGTTATTGCTTTTCAATGCACCGATGTAGAGAATCCGAATCCACCAGAAACACCTAAAATAGTAGATAAATCGGTACCTGAAAAATTTACAGAGAAGGGTATTGATGCTATAGAAGAAGCAAATGCAATTATAATTCAGTGGGAAGCAAATTCTGAAAAGGATTTGGGAGGATATTACATATATAGAGCTGCAAATACAATAAATTCAAATTCTGATGAATTAGAATATTCTAAAACTGCTACTATATCAGTTAATTATGTTAATCCAATTGCTACTGCAACAGAATATATTGATTATAATGTTTCAATTAAGATACAATATTTTTATTATATCCGAGCATTTAATCAATCAGGAAATGTTAGTGATGCTTCAGATACTATTTCATATAAATTGGCAGCTAAGCCGACTTTATATTGTCCACAAGGAATTATTTGTCCGGAAGACGGTAGCACTGCTTCGCAAACTCCGACTTTCTCTTTTAAATATCCTCCAGATATTGATTTCGGAATTAGTTATTTTATTATTAAGGTTGCTGATATTAACGGCGATTCCCTGTGGTGTTATGGTTTTCCGAGAGAAGGATATGATGGTAGTACACAAAAAATAATTTTTAATAAAGATGGCAGCAGTTTAATTGACACATTAACATCAGGAGGTCAATATCAATGGAAAATAGATGCAATTACACCCACAGGTTATAATACACCAGAAATAGAAGGTGCAGAATCTGCTTGGGTCCAATTTAATGTAAAGGAGAATTAACATGAAGAAAAAATTATTATTGTTAAGTATATTATTATTTATTTCAGTTTGTTTTGGGCAAAATTATTCATCTGGTACAAGTTTATCACCAGGATATGATATTAGCTCTAACAAATTGACATTTCCGGTAAAAATATGGGGAGAGGTGGTAAGACCGGGCATTTATCAAATTCCTCTAGGTTGGGATATGATGTCAGCTCTATCTCAAGCAGGAGGTCCTACATTAAATGCCAAATTGACTGATGTTAGAGTACTTAGGGCTAAATTAGGAGAAGGCGAAAAAAATGTATTGATCTATGTTAATGTTGAAAAATATATAGAAACAGGAGATCAATCATTATTACCGGAAATCAGATCAGGAGATACGATTATGATTTCACCAAAATTTGGCAAGAAAGTTGGAGAGTTTTTTAATAGCTTACGAGGTTTGATGGCTATTGTACAAACAGCAGTAATGATAGAATATTATTTTAATAGAGAATAAAAGGAAGATAATAGTGAATTATAAAGAAGAGAGGCAATGGGGAAGCTTTGAAATATTAATTGACAATGAAAATTATAAAGTAAAAAAACTCGTTGTTTATCCGAAACAGAGATTGTCGTTGCAATCGCATAAAAGAAGAAATGAACATTGGATCATTACGATTGGAGAAGTTAAAATAATTAATGGGAATAGTGAGAAAGAATATTTTCCGAATGACCATATATATATTCCAAAGGGTAACAAGCACCGAATAGAAAATATTGGGAATGATAATGCAGAAATAATTGAAATTCAAACTGGTGAATATTTTGGTGAAGATGATATTGCTCGTTATGAAGATGATTATAACAGAGTATAAAAAAAGGAGATTAATAAGTTATGAGTAAAAAACTAAAATATAAAATTGCAGATATAAAGTTAGCGGAATTTGGTAAAAAAGAGATTGAAATTGCAAAGAGTGAAATGCCAGGATTGATGAGTATCAGAAAAAAATATGGTAAGAAAAAACCTTTAGAAGGTGCAAAAATTACCGGCAGTTTACATATGACAATTCAAACAGCAATGTTAATTGAAACGCTTATTGAACTTGGCGCCAAAGTTAGATGGGCAAGTTGTAATATTTATTCAACTCAAGATCATGCCGCCGCTTATATTGCCAAGAAAGGAATTCCTGTATTTGCATGGAAAGGTGAAACATTGGAAGAATATTGGTGGTCAACGAAACAGGCCTTATTATTTAATGAAAATGAAGGTCCGGATTTAATTGTCGATGACGGTGGAGACGCAACTTTATTTGTACATGAAGGATATAAACTTGAAGAGGAATATAAAAAAACAGGTGAGATTCCAAAAATAACAACAGAAAATAAAGAGGAAGCAATATTACAGAGAACAATTTTAGAAGATTTGAAATCATATCCAAATAGATGGCATAAAATAGCAGAAGTACTAAAAGGTGCTAGTGAAGAGACAACAACCGGTGTGCATAGATTATATCAAAAAATGGAAGATAAAACACTATTATTTCCAGCAATAAATGTAAATGATTCTGTTACTAAATCAAAATTTGATAATCTCTATGGATGCAGAGAATCATTAGCAGACGGGATCAAAAGGGGAACTGATGTCATGATAGCCGGTAAAAATGTTGTTGTTTGTGGATATGGTGATGTTGGTAAAGGCTGTGCTCACTCTATGAAATCTTACGGAGCTAATGTTACTATTACAGAAATCGATCCTATATGTGCAATGCAAGCTGCGATGGAAGGTTTTAAAGTAAGAATTTTAGAAGATGTAGTCAAAGAAGGCGATATATTTGTTACAGCAACCGGTAATTGTGATGTAATTAGAACTGATCACATGGAAAAAATGAAAAACAATGCAATTGTATGCAATATTGGGCATTTTGATAATGAAATTCAAGTGAATGAATTATACGCACTGCCTGGTGTGAAAAAGATCAATATCAAACCACAAGTGGATAAGATATTATTTCCTGATGAGCATTCAATTATTTTATTATCGGAGGGTAGATTAGTGAATCTTGGAAATGCAACTGGTCATCCTTCTTTTGTAATGAGCAACTCATTTACCAATCAAGTGTTAGCACAAATTGAATTATGGGAAAATGATCATGATAATAAAGTTTATCGTTTAAGTAAAAAATTAGATGAAATGGTTGCTAAATTGCATTTGGAAAAATTAGATGTTAATTTGACTACGATGACTGAAAAACAAGCAAAATATATTGGAATTGATAAGGAAGGTCCTTTTAAACCTGAACATTATAGGTATTAAAAATTTAATATATAGACACTTAGCAGAATATTATTAACTATATTAATTAGTTATATATTAAATTAATATTATGGAAAAATATTTTAATTTAAAAGAGTCACTAAAAATAAATAAACATTCAATTATTCTTATAGTTAGTTTAATTTTCGTATTTTTTATTATTATTGTTTTATTTAATTTATATTTTTTAATTCATCAAAAAGCAAATAATTTAGATACGGATAATGTAGTTACAATTGAAATTCCAAAAGGAGCTAATTTTAAAGAAATAGTTCAGACCTTAGATAAAAATAATTTGATAAAAGATCGTTGGAAATTTATTTTAACAGCAAAATTATTAAGAAAAACGAGAAATATCCAAGCTGGCAAGTTTAAAATTAAAGGTGGAATTAATTATGTTTCATTAGTTTATCATTTGGCAAATGCTGCAATTTTGCAAAAGAGAATCACAATACCTGAAGGATTGGAATTAACTGAAATAGCAAAAATATTTGAAGAAAAATTGGAAATTCCTGCTGATAGTTTTTTATTAAATATAGATAATACTGCCAAATTTGATATTTATTATAAATCCGTTAAAAGTATTGAAGGTTTTCTTTTTCCCGACACATATTATTTTTCTGAAGATGCAAAGGCAGAAGATGTTATTCAAAAAATGGTAAATAATTTTAAAAAAAATATAAGTGTAGATTTGATCTGGGATGCGGAAGAAAAAGGAATGACTGTTAATGAACTCATTACTCTCGCTTCAATAATACAAGGTGAAGTTATTTATGATTCTGAAATGTCAAAAGTTGCATCTGTATATTACAATCGATTAAATAAAAATATGCGGTTACAAGCCGATCCAACTATTCAATATATTATACCTGGTCCCGACAGATTATTAAAAAGAAGTGAGTTAAGAACTGATTCAGAATATAACACATATATGCATAGAGGATTACCACCTGGTCCAATAAATAATCCGGGTTTAAATGCAATTCTTGCTGCGATACATCCCGATACAACGGATTTTATTTACTTTGTAGCAACTGGAGATGGCCATCATACATTTTCAAAAACACTTGTAGAACATAATCACGCAAAAAACAAATTAAAACAATTCCGGAAAGCAATGAAAGATTCACTGAAAAATTTAAAATCTGAACAGGTAAAAAACGATACAATTACCAGTCGTTAATAATATATGGATGAATTTTTAAACAAATTAAATAAAAAACAACAAGAAGCTGTTATTCATACTGATGGGCCGTTATTGATTTTTGCCGGAGCAGGTTCGGGGAAAACTCGAGTTTTAACTTACAAAATTGCTTATTTACTTCAAAAGGAAAAGACAACGCCGAATCGTATTTTAGCTGTAACATTTACTAATAAAGCGGCTAAAGAGATGAAAAAGAGAGTTAAAAACTTGCTCGGTTTCAAATCAAATTATGTTAATATAGGTACTTTTCATAGCATTAATGCTCGTATTTTGAGAGAAGAAAAAAGATATTTTATGGCAGATTTTACCATTTATGATTCTACCGATTCACTCAATTTGATAAAAGAATCTATAAAAGCATTGGGTCTTAATAGCGATATTATTAAAGCAAAAGCTATAAAACATTTTATAAATAATGCCAAGCAACAACTAATTTTACCCAAAGATGCAAAAAAATATTTTGAAGATAATTTTATTAATGAACAAAATATAAAAATTTATACCGAATATCAAAAAAGATTAATGGAGAATAATGCCGTAGATTTTGATGACCTTTTAATTCACCCATTAATTTTATTTAAAAAACATCGTGAACTGAAACAAAAATATCAGAATAAATGGGATTATATTTTGGTTGATGAATATCAAGATACAAATCATGTTCAATTTTTGTTTTTAAAAACTATTTCTCAAGTTCACAATAATATTTGTGTAGTAGGAGATGATGATCAATCTATTTATAAATGGCGAGGAGCCGATATAAAAAATATCTTGGAATTTGAAAAAGCTTTTAAAAATTCTAAAATAATTAAACTTGAACAAAATTATCGTTCAACTAAAAATATTTTATTGGCCGCTTCTTCTGTAGTTGGAAATAATACTTTACGGAAAAAGAAGAAAATATGGGCGGATTCTGAAGATGGAGAAAAACTTATTTTCAAAGAATTGGAAGGCGATTATGCTGAAGCTGATTTTGTTGCTGAAACGATTATAAAAAAAGTTGATCAAGGAGCTAAATATAAGGATTTTGCGATACTTTACAGAACCAATGCTCAATCTCGTTTAATTGAAGAAGCTTTACGAAATAGGACTATTAGATATACAATTGTTGGCGGAACGAAGTTTTATGAAAGAAAAGAAGTAAAAGATATTTTAGCATATTTAAATTTTTTTACAAATCCAAACGATTCTCTAAGTTTGAAAAGGATTATTAATATACCACCTAGAGGAATTGGGAAGACTACAATAGATAGATTAGAAAAATTTGGTAATAATACTAATAGAACACTATTTGAAACACTTCAATATCCTGATGAAGTGGGAGCAAGTTATGCAAAATCAAAAATAGAGAAGTTCTTAAAAACAATGCTGGATTTTCAAAATGAAATTGATAAGAATTCACCATCTGAATTTGTTTCTAAATTAATTGACAAGGTAGATTTTAAGGAACAATATCAAGATGAAAGCGAATTTGCTCAAGATAAAATTGCTAATATCGATGAATTTATTAATAGTGTTTTTCAATTTGAAAAAAATAATGAAGGTGCAACAATAGTAAATTTTTTACAAGAAGTATCACTAATTACAGATATTGATCAGTGGAATGATGAAACTGATATGGTGGTTTTAATGACACTTCATAGTGCTAAAGGTTTGGAATTCCCTATGGTTTTTATTGTTGGTATGGAAGAAGGATTATTTCCATTAGAAAGGAGTAAAGAAAATAGAGAAGAATTGGAGGAAGAACGAAGATTATTTTATGTAGGCATTACTAGAGCGATGGAAAATGTATATTTAACTTCTGCTCAAAAAAGAATGCGTTTCGGACAATTTATGCACAACATGACTTCACAATTTATTGAAGAAATACCGAACAAATGTATTATTCATAAGAATTTTTCGAATACTAAATCCCAAAACACCAATTACTTTAAACACGAAAATTATACTAATAAATTTTATAAGAAACAACCTAAACGATATAATATAGATACAAAACAAAATAGTGGAATAAATTATAGTAAAAGTAAAAAAATAAAAATAAATGATTCTGTTTATCATAAAATATTTGGTAAGGGAAAAATTATTGCTATATCAAAATCATCTCAAATAGCATATAAAGTTTTATTTAATAATCAAACAATTAAGATAATAGCTGCAAAATATTTAAAGAAAATATGATGATAATAATAAGTTCGTAATAAATATTTTATGCTACAATGCATTCATTTCGTTTCTTACAGGGTAAACAAAAATCACCAAAGAATATTTATTCTTGTGGATTTATAAAATTATAATTTTAAATTATTTTTTGTGTGTTTTGGCCTTTACGAGAAGTTTGAGTTTATTCAAAAAATTTACGAATTTTGCCTTTTACAATTGTCATCTCAACATTGAAATTTTTATCAAATACAGTGACATCGGCATCTCTACCTGGTAGAAGATAACCGATTTTAGCTTGTTTGCTTATTACAGTTGCCGGGTTACAACTTGTCATTCTCAAAGCATCATCAATGGGAACATTCATGTTTTCAACAAGATTTTTTACACCTTCGATCATTGTTAGAGATGAACCTGCGATTGTATCGTCAGATTTCCTTTTGAATAATCCATCTTCAATATATACTTCTTCTCCATTTGCTATTAATTTACCACTTGTTTGTTTAGTTGGCTTTAAAGAATCTGTAACTAAAATAATTTTGCTAATAGGTTTCACTCTTCTTAATAATTTAATTATTGCAGGATGCAAATGATACCCATCAGCTATAATTTCACAAGATACATTTGGATGGATCATAATTGCACCGACTACTCCGGGATCACGGTGATGTAACCGTCTCATTGCATTAAAAAAGTGTGTAGAATGTAAAATTCCTACTTGCATTCCTTCTAACATGTTGTTGTAAGTAGCATTCGAATGTCCCGCAGAAAGAACAGTTCCCTTTTTTGAGCAAAATAGAGCTAACGATCTCATGTGTTTTAGTTCCGGCGCGACTGTCATTATTTCAATATGATCTTGAGCTGCATCATAATATTTTTGCATCAATTCTAAGTTCGGTTTTTTCATAAATTTTGGAATTTGAACACCGGATTTTTCTGGCGAGATAAATGGACCTTCAAGATGTAAGCCAAGTATTATTGCGCCTTTTTCTTTTCCCATTGCTTCAACGACTGATTTTATTGATTTTAAAAACTTTGCATCTTCTTGTGGGTATAATGTTGGACAGAAAGAAGTTACACCATATTCCACCAATTTTTTTGACATATTTAATATTGATTCTGAAGATCCATCTGAAGCATCATAACCGCCAATTCCGTGAATATGTGTATCAATGAATCCCGGTGTAATATAAGATCCATTCAAATAATGTATAGCAGTATCCGATGGAAGATTAGCCTTTTTTAATCTATCATTACTTATAACTTCATCGATCTTTCCATTACGAATTATTACAGAACTCTTTTTCAGCATAGTTATTCCCGTGAAAACAGTTCCGTTATATAAACAAATTGTACTCATTGCATCCTCTTTTTTATTTACAGTAATTTATAAATAAATATTGTTTAATGCAATATGTATATTTTTTTAAAACCCCGAAAATTTTGGGCATTTTTTATGGAGTAAAATAACCATGTTATTTTATTAAATTTCTAAGAAATTTAAACATGATAACAAATTAGTAAAATATTTGTGAAAAAAGCTTTGCTTCTTTGCATTAACACGGTTAATACACTCCAAAATTCACTCTTATTCTCCGTTTTCCATTCTCCTAATATATTAATCAATCGAAGGTAGGAAACATGTCCTTGTGGAAAACTGGATTCTAAATTCTTCTTTATTTGATTTGTTTATAAATTATTGTAAATTTATTAAAATATTGAGATGGTACTTAATAAATTAAATATAATAAAAAATTAAAGATTGAAATGAATTTTTTACCGATGACAAAAAGTGAAATGAATAAATTGGGTTGGAAACAATGCGATATTATTATTGTTACCGGTGATGCTTATGTTGATCATCCAAGTTTTGGAATGGCAATAATCGGTAGAGTATTAGAAGCAAAAGGATTTAAAGTTGGAATGATCTCACAACCAAATTGGAAAAATAATGATGATTTTTTGGAATTAGGTGAACCGAAATTGTTTTTTGGAATAACTGCCGGAAATGTTGATTCATTAGTAAATCATTATACAGTTAACAAAAAGAAACGCTCCAGTGATGATTATACTCCAAATGGTAAGGCAGGTTTGAGACCAAATAGAGCGACAATTGTTTATACAAATAAAATTAAGGAAAATTTTAAAAATACTCCGGTTATTTTAGGAGGAGTGGAAGCAAGTTTAAGAAGAATTTCTCATTACGATTATTGGAGCGATAAGGTGAGGAAAAGTATTCTTTTAAATAGTAAAGCGGATATTCTTGTATATGGTATGGGCGAAAAACCAATTATTGAAATTGCAGAAAGAATAAATTCAGGTAAAGATATTTCCAATATTGATGATGTAAATGGAACGGTAGTAAAAGTAAAAAATATTCAAAATAATTGGGAAAAATTACCGTCTCATAAGGAAGTAATTTCTAATAAAGATTCGTATAATAAAATGGTATATATTTACGAGAAAAATAAAAATTACAAATTTTCTAAAATAATGTATCAAGAAACCGGCAATCAGATTTTAAAAATTAATATTACTCAAAAACCATTCACAGAAGCAGAAATGGATAAAATTTATGATTTGCCATTTACAAAATATCCACATCCAAAATATAATGGAAGTAAAATACCGGCTTACGAACAAATATTTTCTTCAATAACTTCCCATAGAGGATGTTTTGGAAATTGTAGTTTTTGTGCAATTGCAGTTCAACAAGGCGAAGTAATTCAAAGTAGAAGTTCAAAATCAATAATAAATGAAGTAAAAAAATTGGTCAAACATAAGAAATTTAAGGGAACAATTAGTGATGTTGGTGGACCGACTGCAAATATGTATAAAATGATTTGTAAAATTGGTGGATGTAAAGATATGAATTGCTTGTTTCCAAAGATTTGTAAGAATTTGCAAATTGATTCACAAGATGAATATATAAAATTATTGGATAAGGTTAGTAAAACAAATGGAGTCAAAAATATATTTGTAGCATCCGGAGTGAGACATGATCTATTATTGGAAAACGATTTCGCGATGAAAAAAATAATTCAAAAATATACCGGCGGACATTTGAAAATCGCACCTGAACATTTAAATGATACAGTAACAAAATTAATGAATAAGCCGTCTGCAAAATTATATTTTAAGTTTCTGGAATTTTTTAAGAAATATTCAAAAGAAGCGAAAAAGGAACAATATACGGTTCCATATTTTATATCTGGTCATCCGGGATGCACAAAACAAATGATGATAGATATGAAAAATGAATTACAGGAATCTGATCATAAACTTCAACAAGCCGCAGATTTTTATCCAACTCCGATGACAATATCAACGGCAATGTATTATACCGGAAAGCATCCATTAACCGGCGAAAAAA
>JAUVLI010000076.1 GCA_030600775.1 Fidelibacterota bacterium
GAACGTCGCGCAAAAGTCATTGCTGCAGAAGGTGAATTTCAGGCATCTAAAAAATTATCAAGTGCAGCAGAAATTTTAGACATCCATCCATCCGCTATTCAATTACGATATCTACAGACATTAATGGAAATTTCAAATGAAAACAGCACAACTATCGTATTCCCTATTCCATTAGATATTTTGGAGCCATTTAAAAAGTATCTCAAAAAGAATAACGAAAGCTAATTAATTGATCAGTTAATGATAAAATTTCTTTTCGTCTCTAAACTTTGATTTTAGAATATAATTCCCACATACTTGATAAGATGGTTTCCAGATCAGAATATTTTGCTTCCCAATTTATCGTCTTTTTTGCAAGATTGGACACAGCAATTAATTTTGCGGGATCACCCTCTCTTCTACCAACTATGGAATATTTAATATCTTTACCCGTGATTTTTCCTACCATTTTAACTACTTCTAAAACCGAATAACCATAGCCGGTTCCCAAATTCAAGACCAAATTATTATTATTATCATTTAGATATTCCATTGCTTTTAAGTGAGCAATTGAAAGATCATTTACATGAATATAATCACGAATTCCCGTACCATCGGGTGTATCATAATCATCACCGAAAATATTTATTCTATCTCTTAATCCAATTGCACATTCTAAAACAATAGGTAATAAATTTGCGGTTGTCTTTTCGCGTTTGGTAATCCTTCCATTAATATCATAACCGGCAGCATTAAAATATCTTAACGCAGCATATTTTATTCCTTTTAACTTTCCATACCAATTTAAAATTTCTTCAATAACTTTCTTTGTATAGCCATAATAATTAATTGGTTTTATTGGGTGTTTTTCGTCAATTGGTAAATATTCCGGATAGCCATAAACAGCGGCAGATGATGAAAATATTATTTTTTTAACATCATGAGAAACCATTGCATTTAATAAATTAATTGTACCATTGATATTATTTTTGGAATATATTCCGGGATTTTCCATAGATTCGCCGGCTGCCTTCAGTGCTGCAAAATGGAAAACAATATCAAATTTTATTTTAAATAGTTTTTCCAAATCATTTTCAGAATTAATATCTCCTTTGATAAAATTCGCTTTTTTATCAATATTTTTTACAGAACCGGAATATAAATTATCAAATACAAATACATTGTGCCCTTTTTTACAAAGATCCGCAACAACATGAGAGCCAATATATCCAGCACCACCAACAACTAATATTTTCATTTAAAACCTCTAAAGTAGTTTTTCAAAAATTCTAATTTTAACGAAACTAAATTTAAGTAAAGTAATTTAAAAATAAAAGAATTTTTGAGGAAATTTACTGTACCAAAAAATTATTGAAAAAGGAAAATAATATTTGATTATTTCAAAAAAATTGAATAAATTATATATCTTAAAAATAAAATGTGTAAAAAATAATATTGAAATTAAAATAAATGAAAATTGATATAATTAAACTCTTAGATAATAAGAAATTAAAAGAAATAATAATAAAAATCGGTGAAATCGGTGAAAAAAATGATATACCTGTCTATATTGTTGGTGGTGTAATTCGTGATACTTTATTGAATAATTCGACTTCCGACTTGGATATACTCGTAGTTGGTGACGGAATAAAATTTGCCGATATGGTCGCTAAAGATTTTTCTATCAAAACCGTTATTAAATATAAAAAATTTGGTACGGCAATGATCCCATTAAAAGATATTAATTTGGAAATAACTTCTGCAAGAAAGGAAGTATATAAACAGAATTCTCGTAAACCAAAAATATTTTATACGGAATTAAAAGAAGATTTAAAAAGAAGAGATTTTACTATCAATTCAATGGCTGTTGATATTCGTCCATCATTTTTGGGTGATTTTTATGATCCGTTCAATGGAATTCAAGATTTAAACCAAAAGATCATTCGTACACCATTAGATGCAAAAACTACTTTTTTTGATGATCCTTTAAGAATGCTAAGAGCAATAAGATTCTCAACACAACTTAATTATAATATTGATAAAAATACTTTTAATGGAGTAATAAATACTGCCGAAAGAATAAAAATTATTTCTTTTGAAAGAGTTAGAGATGAATTGCTTAAAATATTATCAACTTCAAAACCATCTATAGGATTATTATTGATGGAAAAAAGTGGTTTGATGCAAATTCTATTTCCGGAAATATCGGCATTAAAAGGAGTAGAAAAGAGAAACGGTTTTTTTCATAAAGATGTATTTGAACATACTCTTACAGTAGTCGACAATATTACAAAATACACCGATGATCCGATTTTGCGATTAACAGCACTATTCCACGATGTGGGAAAACCTTCAACAAAACACTATAGAAAGGATATTGGTTGGACCTATTATGGCCATGAAGATGTCGGTGCAACAATGTTTGAAAGTATAGGGAAAAAATTGAAATTATCCACTAAAACGATCAAATATATTATTAAATTAATTAGATTACACTTAAGACCAATAGCAATTGCAAGTAATACAGTTACCGATAGTGCAGTTCGCAGATTAATGGTAGAAACCGGTGATGATATCGAGGATCTGCTTTTATTATGTAGAGCTGATATAACTTCTAAAAATGAATATAAAGTTAAAAATTTTATGAATAATTTTAACTTTGTAGAAAAAAGGATAGTAGAAGTAGAAGAGAGAGACAAACTGCGTAATTTCAAATCCCCTGTAGGTGGAGATGAAATAATGAAAATCTTTGATATTATTCCAGGACCACTTGTTGGAAGAATAAAATCAATGATCGAGTCACAGATATTAGATGGAAAGATCAAAAATGAATATGACGCCACAAAATCTTTCATTTTAAATAATAAAAAATCAATAATTGAAAAAATAGAACATGAGAATTAAAAAAATATTGTAGCTTTTATTGATATTTTTCTCTATTTTAAATATTAAAAATAAAAGGAATAAAATATATGGATACAAATAATAATATTAATGGACAGGAAGAAGAACTCAATCTTAGAGACATACTCTACACAATATTAAGAAATAAATGGATAATAATTATTTCATTTTTGACTATAGTAATATTAACGGTGGTCTATACATTAAGAGCACCAAATATTTATAAATCTTCATCGTTATTGCTAATTGAAGACCAAAGTCAAAGCTTTATTAATCCATTTTCTTCTATGGGAAATTCTCAATTTGAAATAAATAATGAGGTAGAGATCTTAAAATCCCGTTCTCTTTCAAAACGAACAATTTCTACATTAAAAAATAATTATTCATTGGACTCTCTTTATTTATTTAAAAAAGGAGCAGATCCAGATAAAGTTAGTTTACAGCAAAAATTATTTTCATTATTAAAATCTAAAAATGGAAAGAATGGTGATGAAATCATAAATATGGATAATATTTATATTGAACGATTAAGAGAAGCAATAGATATCGGAACAACTCGCGAAACTCAAACAATTAATGTTGCTGTAGAATCGAGAGACCCGATTGAAAGTGCAATTATTATCAATACATTTGTAGAGGAATATGTTAAAAACGACTTGGAAAGAGCAGCAAGTTCAAGTGGAAGAATTAAAAGTTTCTTATCGGAACAATTAGAAAAAATCCAAAATAAATTATCAAATAGTGAAAATAATTTACAAGAATATCAACAAAAAGAGGGAGTTGTGAATCTTGATGAAAATTCAAGAATATTGATAGAAAAATCATCAGAATTTGAATCAACTTACTTAACAGCAAAAGCAGAATTCGAAATAGTTACTACACAAATAAAGCATTTGAAAGAAAATTTATCTGATAAAGAAAAGGATTTATTGAACGAAACACTCAGGGTTGCAAATCCGATGATAAATTTCTTAAAACAAACAATCGCAGGTAAAGAAGCTAATCTAGCTTCAATTGAGAATCGAGTACAGGGAACATCTGCCAATATAGACGCGATAAAAAGTGAAATACAAAATTTACAAAAACGATTAACTAAAGAAACAAAATTACTTTTAAACTCAGGTTATATCCCCGGACCGGAGAGTCCATTTAAATCAAATCAGGATATCGTTGCAAACATTTTAAAATTAGAAACTCAAAAAATCAGTTTAAATGCAAGAGTAAAAGAGTATAAAAAATTAAACGATCATTATTTAAGTCAGTTAGAAACATTGCCTAGACAAAATATAGATTTTATCAGATTAAAACGAACTCAACAAGTCAATGAAAAGTTATATATAATGATGAAAGAAAAATACGAGGAATCAAGAATAAATGAAGCTAGTAAAATTGGTTCAATTTATGTTATTGATAAGGCGATTCCAAATATAGATCCGATAAAACCAAAGAAAAAAATGAATGTTCTCATTGGCGCAATTCTTGGACTTGGTTTGGGAATTGCAATTGCATTTATAAAAGAATCGCTTGATAATACGATCAAGGGCAAAGAAGACTTAACAAAATTGGGAGTTACTGTACTTGCAGTTATTCCAAAAATCA
Source organism: Fidelibacterota bacterium (assembly GCA_030600775.1). Classification (GTDB taxonomy): domain Bacteria; phylum Fidelibacterota; class Fidelibacteria; order Fidelibacterales; family Fidelibacteraceae; genus TCS52. Next base: position 4,483 of record JAUVLI010000076.1, read on the forward strand.
GCAGTAGTAAAGGGACAAAGCATATATCAGATAAGGAACATTTAAAAAGTAAATTAATTACTCATCAAGAACCACGATCACCAATTTCAGAAGCATTCAGATCATTTAGAACTAATATTGAATTAACAAAAATAGATAAAAAATTAAATACATTTGCAGTTACTTCCTCAACTTCAGGCGAAGGTAAGACCACAACAATCGTAAACTTAGCTATATCATTTGCTCAATTTGGTCACAAAACATTATTAATAGATTCAGATATGCGAAAACCCGTGATCAATAAAATGTTTGATGTTAATAGAAGTCCAGGACTTTCGGAATTAATTATAAAGAAAGCAACATTTGATACAGCAATTAAAAAAACAGATATTAAAAACCTCTCAATCTTACCTTCCGGAAATATTCCACCAAATCCTTCGGAATTAATAGGTTCTAAAAAAATGAGTGATCTAGTTAAAGAATTAAGTAAAGATATGATAAAATATTCTTTGATGCTCCGCCTGTCCTCGCTGTAACCGATCCTATATTAATTGGTAGGCTTGTTGATGGATTATTTTTAGTAGCCCGTTCAGAATTAACAGATTTGGAGTTAATTAAACACACTCTTGAAACTATGAAAAATACAAAAACACCATTGATAGGCGGTGTAATTAATGGAGTAACCTCGAAAACATTATTATATGGTAAATACTACCACTATTATCATTACCATTATAAATATAAGTATGAATAAACTTAAATTATAGAAAAATACAGTAACAAACTAAAACTAATAATAACTAACAATACTGTTTCTCGCAAATATAAAATTAGAACTATAAGTACTTGTTTCTATTAGGTTGAATTTTTAAATTGTGTGCTGAAACAGTAAATTATTTTGTTAAAATTTAAAATAATGATAGAGTAAAATAACTCCGTTATTATTTTTTAAATTTAGGTGTTAAATTGGTAGACAAGCATATTATTTTATTAAATTCCAATAGAAATTTATAGGAATTATTAGGTACCGTGCATAAAAGTGTGTCCCTATCAATAATTATATTAATCAATTTTATACTTATTTTCAGACTTTTATAAATTTCTTATAAAAATATATACATAAAAAAAGGCGACAAATAATTTGTCGCCTTTTTATCATTTCTATGCTAAATGATTATTTCAATAAAGTCAATCTTCTAGTAACTGAAGATCTTCCAACTGTTAGTTTATACATATAAATTCCTGATGAGTGTTTTGCACCATCAAAAACTACATCATAACTACCAGCATTCTTATAACCATTAACCAATGTCTCAATTAATTGACCATTTACATTATAAACTGACAATTTTACATTTCCAGCTGATTGTATTGTAAAAGGAATTGTAGTAGTTGGATTGAATGGATTTGGATAATTGTTACCTAATTCAAAACCATTAACACTAATAACTGCATCATTTTCCCATACAGCTGATCCTGTACCTTTTACAAAACGATAAACTGCATCATTATCCCAAGTATTGAAATATGTAATATAAGCAGTATCTCCATCTGCAGTAAAATCAATTCCTCTAGGTTTTGCACCTAAAACAGCCATTTCTGGATGCATAATACTATCAACATAAGTTTTTGTTGTAGGATCATAAGCATAATGAGCACAAGTATTCATGTTACCCATCCATAAATATCCACTCTGATCACCCTTACCCCAACTTATAGCTTCTACTGGAATATTTTTAATAGTATCAACAGCTGCATAAGTGCCATAAACACCAGCATCACTATGAAATCTCACTACTAAAGGAGTCCCAAAGTTACAAAAATAGATATCATTTCCATCACCTGAAACTTCAATTGTTCTAGAATAACTAGATAAATTACTCGCATCAACAACATCAGCGATTGGATCCCAACTAGTATCAAATGCTTTAATTGGTCCGGCACCAGCTACAACACAATTTGTGAACATATTACCAGCATCATCAAAAGCTGGGTCTACTACTGATTCACCTGACCAAGTAGCAGGATCTGTAGGATATGGTAATAATTTTTTACCAATTCCTTCACCAGTCAAATGAGTTATTCTGTAATAAACACACCAACTACCGATTACAACATCACCATTAGGATCTGTTCTGTAACCTCTCTGAGTATTCCAAAGTGTATCAGTTCCATCAGTAGTGGTTACAGTTTTAATTGGTGAAAAACTAGCTTGTGTTCCATCTGGATTGAAAACATAAACAGCTCGACAACCGCTATAAGCTGCCGCTATAGTTGTATCTCCACCTGTTGCTGTTGTGTCATGATGTTCTGGCACTAATATTGAATCTGACTTGTAATATGATCCGTACCATATTTTACCCGCTCCGTCAACTGCTAATCCTTGCCCATAAGATTGGATTGTAGAATCGGTAAAAGCCGTTCCACCCCAACCTGCAAAGGCAAAGGAAGCAATCATGATTGCCATTACTACAAAAAGCAATTTCTTCATTTTAATCTCCTTCTTTTTTGTTAAAAATTTAACCTTCCTTCTTGTTAATATAATAAGTTAATATATTTCCAATGTCAAGTATTATTTATTTTTTTTACATTTTAATAAAATACTTATTCTCTTCCATAATAATTTGTACCTTCACTACGCATATTTACCCTAACAACATAACTTCCATTTACATAGTATAGATAATTTCCCTCTCCCCAAGTAATTCTCTTACAAGGAAATTTTAATGCAGTTGGATATAATGGTACTGCATTACTTCCACTATAATCTCCACTTACTGGTGTAATAGTATAAATTGGATATGATTTTCCAGATCCATCGTCAGTACAACCAATAACCATAATACCATCGCTTGAAAATGTGATACTATTGATCTTTGCTTCTACAAATGAAAAGTCATAAACTTCTTCTGTAGTTCCTAATGTTCCTAAAGCGTCTTGAATTTCATTTCTATATACTTTATCTTCCGAAACAACATAAACATATCCATTATATACCTTTATAGACAATAAACTGATATCAGGATAATTTACCTTATATTTTGTAGTATCTGATTTTAATATTATAATATCATATTTACTGGCAAAATAAAAATTATTATTTTGATCTATATCAAAATCTTGAATAATAGGTGGTCCAACTATATAATTTGCAGCATCTGGATATTTTTCAGATCCATTAATAAGTGAGTCAGCAATCAATGGTGTGTTATATAAAAATACAATCTTAGTATTCAATAATTGGTTATCTGATTTATGAAATCTAATGGCTGAATAATCAGTCATTATTATATTTGCTCCAATAGTTGTTTTTTCTTGTTCTGGAGTAATTTTAAAAATATTTGCTAATACATCAAGCACATAAATATTTTCATCGTCATCAACAGCTATTGAGACAGGTATATCTGTTTCAGTAAAGCCACCATATTCAATAGCGGCTCTTTCCAATTCATATTGGGAATCATATTCCGCCATAGCATAAGCACCATGACAACTAACCTTAACTATTAGACCGGCTCCATCCACAACCGGTGGTATTACCTTTAACTGGGTAGATGTTTGCCCAACAATTGTTCCTGCATAAGTACCAAAATATACAGCATTACCTGATGAATCATTAGAAAAATTTGTTCCCGTAATTGTAATTGTATCTCCAGCACCCGTTAGACAATAGCTACTCGGATCAATGTTTGTAATAGTTGGTGTATCATTACCAGTTTCATCTGGATCATATAGCGAACTTGGATAATCATTTTCAAAACAGCTATTAAACAATAGTGTTATTGCAATAATAAAAATTGGATAAATAATTAATTTTCTCATTTGTTTCCTCTCTTTTTTTTATCTTATTACTATAAATTTCTTAAATGTTGAATCACCCTTTTTAAATATCAAATCACCTGTTGCTGTATTTTCTATATCCTTTGTTACTTCGAAATATGCGACATATATACCACTTACAACAACTTGACGATCTTTTGTGATTAAATTCCACCTTTCGTCTCCACTTCCGTCAGTATGATCCAAAGTTTTAATTAAATCTCCTCTTTCCGAAAATATTTTAATTTGACAATAACCGGGAATATTATAAAACATCATTTTATCTTTATCTAAATCTTCACCAAATTGAATTTTTCTTGCTTTAATATTATATGGATTCGGAACAATACGAATATTGTCTAAGTTTTCGCCTTGCTCTCTTCTTAAATATGCAGGCTGAGTTGTTTGCGTATAAGCACGATTACTTTCTAATTGTCCTGTTGGATTTATGTTTCCACCACTATTCTGACTTCCATCTGAAAAAGCTGAAATATAATAATAATATGACATTCCTCTTATCGGAGTCACATCATCATATGTGTTTACTATTGTAATATTATCCGTTCCCACACCACATTC
>JAUVLI010000002.1 GCA_030600775.1 Fidelibacterota bacterium
ATAAGTTTAATATTTGTGAATAAGTAATCTAATTGTAAGGATGAAACGAATATTTATTTAGCAACGAATTATACAAATTATTCGAATATTTTTCAAATTTATTTTTTGTCTTAATACATTTTTTATTTATATTGGCTAAATCTCATTTTGAGATGCTGAAAAAAAATGTATATTAGGATTATGAAATGAATACTCTAATCATGTTGATATTAAATTAAAAGAGAGAAAAGAATTAGTTCCTGATATTATAAGCAGAACAGAAAAAGTTGTTTTAGATGGTTTTTGCAATCCATTAAAGCTTTAAACATTTCCATTGAAAGGCAAAGCAGTTAAGCCTTTGCATAACCCATTCTTATTAGAGATGAATATTGAATAAATACAATTAAATAAGGTAATAATGTCGGTAGTTTGGAATATGTTTTTCTATTAAGGTTTTAACAAACAAATAGGGTTGAAACATATTAAAAATTCATATCAATTAATGACTTTTCACAAGTCTATTAGGTTAATTAAAAGGCCTTTAATACTTTATCGTCGTCGTTGGAAAGAAAAAAGGCAACAAAACAGGATTTAAAAGAATTGGGAATGCGTATGATAATAATGGTGGTATGATGATAATTTCAATTACGATTGTTGCAGTTCTTGTTAAATTGCTATAAATACAAGTTTGATAATATTTATTGAAAAAATAAAAATCAAATAAAAAAAAGGAAAAACTTGACTATTTATCATTGATATATTATACTATATTAATTGAAGGATGGTTTTTATGAGAAATATACATATAGTCAATAACATTACTAAGGAAGTATTAGATTATGTATAAATGTATAAAAGAAAAAGGCAAAACCTTTTTAATATTGCTTTTTGGTACCATTATTATGCCAATAATACTATATTCTCAAAATGCAGTAAATGGTTTAATTATCAACGAAGTATATCTTGAAGAGACAAAACCTGAAAATAATTGGATTGAAATATATAATCCTTCTGATAAAGAAATGACGCTTGAACAATTCCGTCTTTCTCATATCAGGACAATTAATGTATTGCCACCTGATATTAGGAAAGAAGAAGGTTTTATTTAACGATAAGAAAACATAGTAATTTTAAAGGTCAAAAAAGGCGAAAAATGAGTAAAATCGGAAAATTGAGACTATGTAACTTCCAGAGTATCAGTGGGTTACGAGTTTTGTGAAACCCTCAACAGAAAAATTAAAAGGAGGGATTGTAATAATAAACTACAAGAAAAAATTGTATTTTAAGATTTTCTATATATTGTCATTATTCCTTTTGTTATTAAGCTCAGATTTGGTTTTAGCAAAAAACAAGCATTTTGGTATTCAATTGGGTGCAAATTATTTTCGAAAAGAAGAAAGAATTGGGTATAAGATTTATAAAAATAATCAGAATACAGAAGGAAAATTCGTTTTCGATAATGATGGTTTTTCTTATCAATTAGGCATTGTGTGTTTCTTTAATGAACGTTTAAGTATATTGGCTCAATATCGTACACCAAGAAAGTGTTCATACCATTATCCAGCGACATGGACACCTTTTGTATATGGTCTAAATACATACTGGACCAAAACCGAAGCATCATCATGGATTGCTGCCTGTCGTTTTCATTTCAAAAAGTTACTTTTTGTTAAACCTTATGCTGGTTTTGGGATAGACTATTATAAAGTCAAAGCATATAACCGTGCCGGGCATATTCATCCAGAAACTGGTGAAATTTTATATATTTTTCCCGAAAACAGCTATGATTATCTCGGCTATAAAAATATTTTTGGATTTTTACTACCGGTTGGGATTACAGTATCACTATCGGAAAGAGCTGTGCTTGATTTTAGTGGAAACTATACATTTGTTAAATTAAACAACTGGGGAGAGGAATATGATAGAGCTGACAATCAAAATATGAGTGGCTTTTATGTAAATCTTAACTTAATGTTTTTAATATGGTAAATAATAATGGAGGTACTAGAAATGTTAAAAAATATTTTAATGGGATTCGTGTTATGTTTCACAACTGTGCTTTTTGCACAAGAAATTGCTGTTATTTCAAGAAACAACATACCCGCTGAAAAGGATATTGTAGATTTATTAATGGAAAAAAATCAACAACTTCTTTTGAATAAAGAGGGAAATATATTAGAGATAACAGACGGGAAAATAACAATTGGTAAAAAAAATCAATTGAAGGAATTTTATAAACGCAAAATAAAGGGTGCCTTACCCCAAAATTTTGACATAAATCGCTATAAATACCTGACTAAGGGAAATGGTATTTATTATGTTGGAAGATGTGGTGTTAATCTATGCAGACCATCCTTGTCATTTCATAAAAAACGATGGGAGCGTTTGGTATTTTTGGCAATCTGAAAAGATACTCGGACAAGTGCTATTTGATTAGTTCGAAAGTCTTGTTGATTTCTAACCATAACTCAGTTGTTCATATTTGACAAACTTTGTTATCAAAAACGTAACTCATTAAAGGTAGTGTCAAAAGTTTTATGAAAAAAAGTGTTAGAAAAGAAAAAAGTACGGGAGTATTATAAGTGAGAATTTCTATGAAAAAATATGCTTTTAATATTCTGTTGTTTTTTCTTTTTTTAATAATTTCATGTACATCACCAACGGAGCCGGAACAAAACACTGAAGATGATTTTTTAGGACAGTTAGAAGCCGATATCGATCACGTAGTATTAAAACCTGATGGATATGTTTGGGCTTGGGGGGGGGGAATTCCACAGGACAATTAGGAAACGGAACGATGAACCCAAGTGCGGTACCTGTTCAGGTAAAAAATTTAAAGAATGTTATAGCGATTGATCTCTTAGAAGGGGCAGGTGTGGCCGCTGATAAACGAAGAGATATTTGGTTCTGGGGAGATAGATTAATATGGGCTGAAGGGCCTTATGATACCATCGTTACTAAACCCAAAAAGATATCACACTTATATGGCGTAATATCCTTGGAATTACACGGTATTTATATTAATCTGCTTAGAAAAGACGGTACGGTTTGGCGATTAACATGGGATCACATGTCGCCAACAAAATACCTTAAACCTGAAAAAATTCCCGGAATGGAAGAGATATGCCAGATATCCGGTGATCTTGCACTAAAATTTAACGGTACATTGTGTGCGTTTCCGGATCGGTTGGTTTTTCAGCCTGAAGAAGTTGGATTAATTGATACATTGAGAAACATAGTTCAGTTAGGAAATATGTCGAGAAGTTATACTATTATACTTAAAGAGGACAACACTGTTTGGGCTTGGGGAAGAAACAGATGCGGAACGCTCGGTAATGTATCATATGAAGACAGTTCTATTCCAATCAGAATAAATAATCTTGATAATATTGTAGCAATTTCGGTAAATGGCGCAATGTGTCTAGCTTTAAGAAGCGACGGCACAGCCTGGTTTTGGGGTTTGGCATATTTGAATTTTGATCAAAACATCAAAATTTATCAGAATGTCCCTGTAAAAGTTGAGGGGCTGGAAGATGTGCAGCTCATTAAAGCAGGAGGAGGAAACAGAAATATTGTGATGAAAACGGATGGCACTTATTGGATTTTTGATTCAATAAATAGAATCCCTGAAAAAGTACCATTTAATTAGTTTTAAATGCATAAAAGCTAATGAATGTTGATTATTTTGCGTTAAAATAAAAACAAATAATGAAAAAATTGGAGGAACTATGATCATCTTGAAACCGCCCTGAACATCAATATAAGAGAACCTTATTTTAAATGTAAATATTTAAAGAAAAATTCAAACAAAAATGAATATTTGAAAGGGGAAAAATGAAAAAGTTTAAATCAATCAATTTAAAGGAGCGTAATCATGAAAGTAATAAAGTTGTATCTATTTTGTATTCTATTAGGATTTATTGGTTTATCAGCCTGTAAATCTCCAACAGAAATGAATGGTTCATCTTCAAAAAAATTACCAGATAGCTATTACCCTTTACAAGTTGGGAATGAATGGCATTACTATGAATTAGAATCAGATTCTTTTACAATTTCAGTTGTTTCAAAAAAGAATATTGACGGTAAAACTTATTTCGTAAAATCATTATCAGAATCTGAATCTTCTGAGTCTAATGAGAGTTTAGTGAGAGAAGAAAATGGCATTGTTTACAAAAGAATTGAGGGTAAGGAATATCTCTATTTAGACTTTAACAGAAATATAGGAGAAAAATGGCAACAGTTACCGTACGAACTATTTAGCTATATTATCTCTAAAACTGATACTGTTTATACTAACATTGGTATGTTAGTTGATTGTATCAGAATTGTTAGTGAAAGTGAATTAGATAAATCTGAAACATTATATGCACCAGGTATTGGATTAGTATCTTCAAGTCTTGATTTTAAGAAAGGTTATGTTATTGGTGGTAGCTATGGACTTATTTGGGCTGTAATAAATGGCATCACAATAAAACATTAAAAAAGGCAAGAAAATATCGAATAGTTCATTCAAACTTAAACAAAGAAAGGAAATTATTATGAAAAAACATTTTTATACTAACTATCAATCTGTTATTATCATCGGTTTGATGATATTTTGTGTGAGTATCTCTGTAGAAAAAGGTTTTGGACAAACTTTTCCAGATTATGCCCCTGGCAGTCTTATTGTTAAATTTTCTGCTAAGGCCACTGCTCGAAAAGATTTCCGCATCCGTGAAGTAAAAGGCAAAGTTGCTACTGGTTTAGCAAATATTGATTCATTAAATGCTCATTTTAAGGCTAAATCGTTTTGGCAAAAAAGCCGTTAACTGTAATTGGATATTTAATACACAATAAATCTAAATATTTTTATACTTATAGGGGCTAGATCTCATTTACAGCATCTCAAAATAAGATTTAGCCCTTACATTAATCACAAATAATCTTTTCATATTTTAAATATTTTTCTTATCTTTGTAAGTTTACATGGTTTGAAAATACTTAAAATTAAGGAATGGATTTGAATAAAATTACGATTACCGGAGCAAGAGAACATAATTTAAAAAATATAAATGTAACTATTCCACGAGATAAATTAGTAATAATTACAGGGTTATCGGGAAGTGGAAAATCTTCACTTGCTTTTGACACTCTATATGCCGAAGGACAGAGGCGATATGTGGAATCATTATCTTCTTATGCAAGGCAGTTTCTCGGATTAATGGAAAAGCCGGATGTTGATAATATTGACGGACTTTCGCCTGCGATTTCAATTGAACAAAAAACGACTCATCGTAATCCCAGATCGACAGTGGGAACTGTTACGGAAATTCACGATTATTTGCGTTTGTTATATGCGAGAATTGGGGTCCCACATTGTTATATTTGTGGAAAAAAAGTTGAAAAAATGACAGTCCAGCAGATTACCGATGCAATTATGAAACTACCACAATCTGCGAAAATTCAAATATTTGCACCTTTGGTTTATGAGAGAAAGGGTGAATATAAAGAATTATTTCGTGAGATGAAAAGAGATGGTTTTTTAAGAGTGAGAATTGATAAAAAAATAGTTCCTTTAAGTGTTGGAATAAAACTTGAAAAAAATATTAAACATTCAATTGAATTAGTTGTTGATCGTTTAGTAATAAATAAAAATATAAAAAGTCGTTTAACTGAAAGTATTGAGCTTGCTTTAAAAATGGGAAATGGAAATATTGTCGTTGATGAAATTGGAAAAAAAGAACATAAATTCAGTGAAAATTATGCTTGCCCGGATCATGAAAATGTTACTTTTGAAGAATTATCACCGCGGATGTTTTCATTTAATAATCCAGTCGGTGCTTGCCCTGCTTGCACTGGATTGGGTTCACAACGGGAAGTAAGTCCAGATTTGGTCGTGCCAGATAAGAGGAAAAGTCTATTGCAGGGAGCGATACAACCATGGGGAGAACAGCCACGAGGGAATTATTATGGAAGTATGTTACGAGCATTATCTGTTGAATATAATTTTAAATTTACTACACCTTGGTATAAATTAAGTAAAAAAGTGCAGGATATTTTACTTTACGGAACAGGCGGAGAAAAGATTTCTGTAAAATATAAAACAAATCGTTGGTCAGGAGAATACAAAGATGGATTCGAAGGTGTAATAAATAATTTAAAGCGAAGATATCATCAAACAAATAGTTCTTATATTAGAGATTGGATTGAAAAATATATGAGTATTTTAGAATGTCGTATTTGTAAAGGTGGTAGATTAAAACACAGTTCGCTTTCTGTGTTTGTTGGTGGAAAAAATATTAATGAGATATCAAAATTTTCCATAAAAAAAACGCTAAAATTCTTTGAAAATATAAAATTAAATGAGACAGAATATAAAATAGCTGAACAAATATTGGAAGAAATTAAAAAAAGATTGGTATTCCTGACAAATGTTGGTTTGGGATATTTGACATTATCAAGATTAGCTGGGACTCTATCAGGTGGCGAAGCACAGCGGATCAGATTAGCTACTCAAATTGGCTCGCAATTAATGGGAGTTCTGTATATTCTCGATGAACCAAGTATTGGACTTCATCAACATGATAATAAAAAATTGCTTCAGACATTAAAACATTTACGTGATTTGGGGAATACAATAATTGTAATTGAACATGATGCCGAAACGATGGAATCGGCAGATCACATTATTGATATTGGACCCGGCGCTGGAGTACGGGGTGGAAAAATAGTTTGTCAAGGTTCGATTGATAAAATAAAAAATTGTAAAGAATCAATTACCGGCGATTATTTAAGTGGAAGAAAAGTCATTGAAATTCCTGAAAAGAGAATGCGCGGGAATGGTAAAAAAATGATGTTACATAAAGCTGAAGGAAATAATTTAAAATCAATTGATGTTGAATTCCCACTTGGTAAAATGATATGCATAACAGGATTAAGTGGATCCGGTAAAAGTACACTAATAAATGAAACACTTGTTCCGGCTTTAAGTCGTCAGTTAATGTATTCTAAAAAAAGCTCTCTTGCTTACGAATCGTTATCCGGAGTGAGATATTTGGATAAGATAATTAATATTGATCAATCCCCAATTGGAAGAACTCCGCGTTCAAATTCTGTTACTTATACGGGAATATTTGCAAATATTCGTAAATTATTTTCAGAAACGCAAGAAGCTAAATTACATGGATATTCACAGGGAAGATTTAGTTTTAATGTTAAAGGTGGAAGATGTGAAACTTGCAAAGGTGATGGAATAAAGAAAATTGAAATGTACTTTTTACCTGAAGTTCATGTGCAATGTGAGGTCTGCAAAGGGAAAAGATATAATAGAGAGACATTAGCTGTAAAATATCGTGGGAAAAATATTGCAGATATTCTTGATATGAGTGTTGAAGAAGCGTTAAAATTTTTCAAAAATCATCCGGCAATCAGCAGACGATTAAGAACATTGTATGAAGTTGGTCTTGGCTATATTAAACTCGGTCAATCGGCAACAACCCTTTCCGGAGGTGAAGCTCAACGAATTAAATTAGCGAAGGAATTGAGCAAAGTTAGTACGGGAAACACATTATATGTATTAGATGAACCAACGACAGGTTTGCATTTTGCTGATATAAAATTGTTGTTATCAATTTTGAAAAAATTGGTAAAAAAAGGAAATACAGTAATCGTAATTGAACACAATTTAGATGTAATAAAATCTGTTGATCATATTATTGATCTTGGGCCGGAAGGTGGTGATATGGGTGGAGAAATCGTTGCAACAGGAACACCCGAAGAAGTGGCTAAAAATACTGAATCTTATACAGGGAAATATTTGAAGAAAATATTAAGTGAGAAGTAAAAATTTAACTTTGTGTTCCTTGTGGTAAAATTTTTTTTAAAAAAAAGAGGAAACATCATGAATATAAAAAAAATCATTTTGGGATTATTTATACTATTAGTCAATTTTCATTTTGGAAACGCTTGTACTTCAGCTGTAATTTCCGGTAAAGCAACAATTGATGGTAGACCGATTTTATGGAAACATCGTGACACAGGATCATTAGAAAATAAATTGATCTTTATTGAAGGCAAAAAATATGATTTAGTTGGTGTTGCAAATTCCGCTGACACCACTGGAAAGAACATTTGGATGGGAAGTAATGAAACAGGATTTAGCATAATGAACACTGCATCATATAATGTAAATACCGATACAACTTGTGAAGTGGAAGACGATCAAGAAGGAACATTTATGAGGGAAGCCTTGGAGACATGTTCGGATCTGTCAGATTTTGAAAAGCTTCTTCAGACAACAAGTGGTAAAAGGGGAGTGGCAGCTAATTTTGGTGTGATAGATGCAAATGGCGGTGCGGCTTACTACGAAACAGGATATTATTCTTATAAAAAATATGATGCAAATTTAAGTAAAGATGGGTATTTAATAAGAACGAATTTTTCGGTAAGTGGCGATGATGAAAACGGATTAGGAATAATTAGATATAAAACAACAACTGAATTATTTAAAAATGAATATTCACAAAATAAACTATCCGTTAATTTTATTTTGAAAAGGGCAACTCGAAATTTGGAACATTCCTTGACAGGAAAAAATATTTTTGAAATGGAGCTTCCTGAAAATAATTTTGATACAACTTATGTTTATTTATCCGATTATGTTGTTAGAAGTTCAACTGCTTCGGTTATGATAATTCAAGGAGTTAAGAAAAATGAAGATCCAGAATTAACAACAATGTGGACAATTCTCGGATGGCCGTTATTGACAGTTGTAACCCCTGTGTGGGTAACAGATGGCGATGATTTACCAAAAAATCTTATTTCTGTAAATAATAAAAATCCATTCATAAATCAAAGTGTTTTAGATTTAAAAAACAATTGTTTTCCAATCAAATTAGGCAATGGATATAGATATTTAAATCTCTCCGTACTGATGAATGAAGAAAAAAATGGTTATATGCAAACAATAATTCCAAAGGAAAAAAAGATAATTGAAAAGGCAAATAATATGCTTAAAAAATGGCGGGAAAAGGGAATTAATAAAAAAGAATTAAAGAATTTCTATAAATGGTTAAATAAATATATTAGTGAAATTTATTAACTAATCAGAAATAATTTTTATATAATATTTCCTATGCCTCGGTCCGTCGAATTCACAAAAATAAATTGCTTGCCAAACGCCGAGAATTAATTTGTTATCTTCAAATATTAAAGAAATTGATGGACTAAAAATTGATGATTTGAGATGACTGTCACTATTTCCTTCCGAATGTAAATAGTTTGGATCATTCTTTGGAATTAATTTATTGATCTTATAATCGATATCTATTTTTACATCAGGATCGGCGTTTTCATTTATCGTAATTCCGGCAGTTGTATGTGGCGTAAAAATTACAACAATACCATTATTGAATTTAGAATCATTAATTTCTTTTTGTATAATATTGGTTATATCTAATAGTTCAGTTCGTTTATTTGTAATAATTGATTTTTTTATTGTTTTCATAATTTAAAAGAAAAAACTCCCAATGAAAATTGAGAGTTTTTATTTTAATAATTTAAAATTTTATTCAGTTACTTCTTCTGTTTTCTTGAGATTCAATATTAATAATGTTGCCACCATTGCAACTAATAATATTAGTGTAGCATAGCCATATTGTTTGTGAGAATATTCTATAAGTTTATTAAATCTTCCTATCAATAGTGAGATACGACCCATAACAGCAAAACCGAATGAAGCTCCGAAAGAAATCATCAAAAAGTGAATCCCAACTCGTGATATTTTTCCAAATATTCCTTTATGTTCAACTGAGAAGAAAAAGTAAAATAATCCTGTAACAGTTCCAACGATCAATACGAGGTTATTTATAACAGTACCTAAACTTTCACCCCAAAGTGGTAAAAGGGATCCGTGGATTTGAGCAATAACATTAGAACTCATAAAACCATAGATTCTAAGTCCAGCCGCCATTCCAACGACATAAGCAAGAGACCATCGACCTAGCCAATTAATACTCGGAATTAAACGAGCCAACATAAAAAGTCCAAGGAAGAAAGCAATTATATACCATAAATTTTGTTGCTGATCTCCTGGAATTCCATTTTCGGGAAACACATTGTGACTAAACCAATGAAGTCCGTTATAGATTTTATACCAAAATTGGTTAAATTTTGATAATGTCGATTGATCGTCCACATATGGCCATAAACGACCAAATAAATTTGGCCATACTTGATTCCAAAATGCGATCGTTCCCCAATATGCAGCGGAAACACCAACATAAATATGTTCCGCAACTTTATAAAATGGATTATCTTTATATAAATAACTTAAAATTGCTAATGTTAAAAATACAGAAACCCATGCTCCAAATATATTACCGAATGACATATTTATCTCCTAATATTTTTTTTCTTTTTTACGTTTGACAAAGTAAGAAATATTTCCAATAACAATAAATAATACAATTACGAGGTGAGCAATTGATTGAGCGTCCATTGATTTTCCAGCTTTTCCAATTACAGGATGAATATCGTTATTTACAAGTAATTGTTCATATTCTGCTGCACCTGGCATTCCGGCTACAATTCCCTGCAATTGCCCGGATTTAACAAAAGGTAATATTTCATTTACTTGAATAGAAGTTACACCTGTGCTTGTTTTGATCTTTAAAGGGTCTGATGCATACTGAACCCATTCTTTTGAACCTGGATATCCAGCTGATAAACTAAAAATAAATCCAATGTTTTTCAATGATTGAACTCCATCCATTAGTGGTATTTCCTTTATTTTTATTGCTCTGGAATCAACGGTAAAATTTGCAGGGAAACTACGAGTAATACCTTTTATTACGGCTTCATTACCTGGACGATAACCAAGATTGCAATAATCAACGCCATATGTGAGATCAAATTCTTCAATTGCTACTTGTTGTAATGCTTGACGTGCCATAAATAAACCATCTGGCCATAAACAAGTAATAATTACACGATTTCCTTTGGTAAATAAATGTCGCAAAACTGCTATTGCCATTGGGTGAATTTCAGGTTTTGTCGATGGACCATAATCAAATGATACAAGTACTTTTTCATTTTTTGGGATATTATCTACTGCATTAAATGCATCAATAGTTAAATTTGTTGGTTCTACAGGTAGTCCTAAAGGAAATATTAATGGTAGAAAAACGACAATTGCAATGATCAAAAAAATGTATCTTCTGTCTATACTGCCTAAATTTTCTAAAAATTTACTCATTTTATTTCTCCCCTAAAAATGATTTTTCAATACCCAAAATAACTCGTAACGAAGTTCCTACAATTCCTAATCCGATTCCAATCATAATTGCTCGTGCTCCGGCAGCATTTGGATATTGATAAATCCATTCTTGTAATATTTCTAAACGAAGGAAACTGAAAAACGATGTCTTAGGTATCCAATTAGTAATAAATACTCCCAATGGAACTCTTCCAATCATAATAATTATTCCAGCTACCAATAAAATTGTTGCTTCCAAATTTCTGACTCTAAAAGCTCTGTAAGATGCACTGGCAACAAAAAAAGCTAACAATGCAAACATTGTTGCACTTAACGGAGTAAAAACATTTTTGAATATCCAAGCGAAATAAGTATTGTTTTGTTGCAAATGTCCACCCCAGCTAACTTCTTTTACTTCAACAACAGCACCAACTGTTTCTAAACGATTTTTAAATCCAATTGCTTTATTTTGAGTATAGTATTGTTTTTTAATTTTTATACCGTCGCCAGTTTCAGGAATTGCATAAACGTTATTTGCAATTTTATTATCAATTTGTAATTCTTGAGAAAGTTCGTTTACAACAACAGTTGGATTATTGCCAACATCTTTTAACACAAGAAAATATCCGCCTTTTAGAATAAATCCAAAAGTAAGCGTAAGAAAAAATCCTAAGATAGCAGCCAAACTATATTGCCAATTTCTTTTTCTATGAATCAATTTTGAACTTTGTATTTTTAATAGGTTTAATGCACCTAAGATCATTGCAAAACTTGCAATAATATCGAACCATTGTGTTGCATGTATTTCAAATGCATCAAATGGACTGTGTGGAATAAACCAAGATGCCAACATCGTAACACCAACAACAAATACTATAGCTAAAGGTATATATCTTTTTAAAAACATGTTATCTCCTATCCAATTTCAAATAATTTTTTAAAGAATTCTGCTCCGAATGACTCAAAAATGACTCCAACAACTATAATGATCATTATTGCCGCTTTAACCATATCTTGTCCTTTTATTGAGCCCAATAATTTTGGATCTTGACTTAAATATGCACTTGCGGCAAAAAATTCTTCACCAATAAGTGTGTAATCACAAGCGGTAATAAAAAATGGCAGTTGAGCTTGTGAACCGGTTCCGGCAATTTGAATGGCACCAATAGAGTTTCCTGTTTCGGCTAAGATCAGTGATTCGGCGTAAAATTTACCTTGCATAAATACTGCTGCCGGTTTCTCTCTTAACATAATTCCATTTACTCCAGCAGCATATGCAAATTGATCATCTGTCAAATAGTGAACCATATCGGAATTAAATTGGTCAGGTCGCCCTTCACTCATATACGATTCTCTAACGATTTCTCTTCCTGCTTCCATAACAATAGAACGAGCTACCGGAACATTTAAATCTGTTTCATATCTCGCTGTCATTTTAGATACATGACCAAGAATAATTATTCCGGAAATTGTTTCTACTTGATCAAGATCCATAATTCCGGGAATAAATAGAACGGATTTCCCCATTTCTGTTGCTCTTCCAACTGCTTCTTCAAAGGCTTTCAGACCGGCAATTGGACGCAAATAAATTTCTTTTTTCTTTTTTGCTTTCTCAATATAAAATAAAATTAGAATAGATGTAACTAATAAAAATATAAATCTTGCAAGTCGAGATGTATTAAACCATTGTGCTTTTGTTATAAATGGCTCTGAAATTGCTTCTGCAATAACCTTCTCATTATCATCATAAGTTGTAACTTTTAATGAAGTTAAAATATCATTTTTAATATAAATTTTTGATGATAATTTGTCAATGCTCTTTAATTCTATCCATTGTAATTCATCACCTAATTTTTTAAATACTTTAAAATTAGTCGTATTATCAATCCCAGTAATGAGCATATTTACAAGTTGTCCCTCAGCTTCTGATTTATCTACTTCTACATTAATATTTATTTCGCTCCCAATGGCAAAATTAAATATCAACATAAAAAGCAAAAATATTTTCAGCCATATTCCTCTATTTTTCATTTTGTCCTCCAATTAAGTAGTCAAGTATACAAATTATTTTATTGTTATCTAATAAAAAAATTAAAAAAATAATATTTGGATTTTTCGTTTGAAATTACTTCTTATTTTTCCCACTCTTCTTATCATTTTCCATTTTTTCAATTTCAAATAATATTTTTTCTATATTTTCTCTTTTTTCCAACATTTTGGTATATTTATAAAATTGACCTTTTGAAAAAAATGGTTCAATGAAAGGACCAAAAAAATTAAGAAATTGTGCTCCAATAAAATTTAGTGGCTTTGCAATATCCAAAAATAATATTGAGGGAACGGATAAATGTCTATCAACTATTTTTTTTGCTATTAATTTTATCAGCTCTTCTTCCTTATGATCATTATGTTCTTGAATTGACTTATTCATTTTTCTACTTTACTTTTTACTATTTCAATTACTTTTTCATGATTATTATCAAATATCAAATTCCAAGCTCTATAATTATCTAATCGAGATGCGTTAAAAGTTGTATATAGCTTAAGCATTTTTTTATCATAATCAAATCTTTTGAAATATTCCCATTTCCGTTCTTTTTTTAAAGGTCCGTTTTCTATAATTATTTTTTTATCTGATAATATAAACTTCGTTGGGAAATAATAAGGTAATAAAACAAAAATAAAGAAAACCATTAAGATAATGGAAAAAAACAGGAAGTTGCCCATTAACATACCTGAATAAATTGAGACAATTAAAATAAAAATTCCAACTACTATTCCTTTTAATAAATTTTTTTTTAATGGATAAATTTGCCATTGAAATAATGTTTGATCATCATAATTTATTTTTCCATTTTTCATTACTATAATTTAGAAAATAATATTTGTAAAAAAAATAAAATTATTTATAAATTTAATGATATTATTTTTGGATATAACTAATACTTTTATTAATATATTAAAGAAACAAAAAAGGGAGGTAAGTATATGAGAAATGTAATGACACTTATTCTTGGAGGAGGACAAGGAACACGATTGGCTCCTTTAACAATTGTGAGAGCAAAGCCAGCAGTGCCAATTGGTGGGAAATATCGGCTTATTGATATTCCAATAAGTAATTGTATAAATTCTGACATAAGAAAAATTTATATATTAACTCAATTTAATAGTGAGTCATTACATAGGCATATAAATCAAGCATACAGATTTGATCAATTTACAAACGGTTTTCTGGAAATTCTTGCAGCTTCTCAAACTTTAGATAATTTAGGATGGTATCAGGGAACTGCTGATGCTGTAAGACATAATATTCATCATTTTGAATCTTATGGTTTTGATCAGTATTTGATTCTTGCCGGTGATCATTTGTATAGAATGAATTATAAAAATTTTGTTCAACAACACAGAGATAAAAAATCAGATATTACAGTTTCTGTAAAACCAGTGACTCGAGAAGAAGCGAAAGCGTTTGGTATTTTGAAAGTTGATAATAATGGAAGAATAATTGATTTTGCAGAAAAACCTAAAAAAAATGAAGTATTAGATAAAATGGAAAGTGATACAGGTATTCCGGAAAAACCATTTTGGGGATCAATGGGAATATATGTATTTGATAAAGATATTCTGTCTTTGCAATTAAAAAATATAAAAGAAGATGATTTCGGTGGTAACATTATTCCAGGTTCCATAAAAGATTTTAAAGTAGATGCTTATTTTTTTGATGGATATTGGGAAGATATTGGTACAATAGGTACATTTTATCAAGCAAATTTAGCTTTGACAGATATGACGCCACCTTTTAAATTTAATGATCATTCATTTCCTATTTACACGCATGCAAGAATGTTGCAAGGATCTCGCATAGGTAATACTAAAATATTTCATTCCATAATAAATGATGGTTGTTTCATTGGGGCAGAATCTATAACAAACTCAATTGTTGGCATTAGAAGTGTTGTCGGTGACAATAGTATAATTAGTGATAGCATTATCATGGGGAATGATTTTTTTAGCGATAAAAAGTGTGATGAAATATATTTAGGAATAGGTAGAAATTGTAAGATCAAAAAGGCTATTATTGACAAAAATGCTTATATTGGAGACAATGTGCAAATTATTAATAAAGATAATAAAGAATTTGAAGAAGCAGAAAATTATTGGATACGAGATGGGATCGTGGTTATTAAAAAAGGTGCAGTAATTTCGAATGGTACAATAATATAAATTTAGAGAAAGAGTGAAAGGAAACAAAAAAGCAATTAGCAGAAAAATTTCAGAATTTGCTGTAAATCTTAAATATGGATATTTGCCTGATAATGTTGTTGAGCAAACGGAACGATTTTTGTATGATTCTATAAAATGCGCTTTTGGAAATATGGGCACGAAAGATGTAAATATTTTTGAAGAATATTTAGAATATCCAAAAGAAGATCCTCGCGAACCGATGAATATAAAAGATTTGAGAATAAAATTTAATTCATTGATAAATAATAATATAAAAAAAATAGGATAAAAGAGCTTGAAAATGCGATTTTTAGCTGTGAAAAGTATAATTATGTTAATAATTTTATGGGAAAACTGATTATTTTAAAAAAAAATAAAAAATAACTTGCATGTAAATATTTAAATGATTAACATATTAAAGATTTGAAAAATAAAGGTATTTTTTAATTAGAAAAAACATTAGGAGGATTAAACATGAAGAATTATTTGAAATTTTTGTTTGTTTTATCATTAGTGTTTTCTTTTTCGTTTTTATTTGCGCAAGAAGAAATCAGTGGTGATGAAGAGTTTCAACAATTATTCGAAGAAGGAAATGTTGATACTGAAGCTGTTGAAGAAGAGAGTGGTTTTCTCGATAAGGTTACTGACATTGCTGAGGAAGAAGAAGCTGCTGCTGAGGAAGGTGAAGAAGAAGCAATTGTAGAAGAAGTTGCTGATGTAGATACTTGGGGTGTAAAAGCTTATGTAAATGTTGGAGCAGTTGAACCTTGGGGTGATCCAGGAACTGGTGCATTATGTGATGTGGGCTTCCATTTTGGTGGTGGAGCTATTGTAAAACTTTCTAATTTTGTAGATTTACCAGCAGTATTAGATCCGTTAAATGTAGAAGGTGTAGTAAGCTATACAAGCTTTGCACAAAAAGACGATGGCGATGGAACCGCTACAGTTATAGGTGTTGGAATAACACCTCGCTATGATGTAAGTGATTTGGTTTTTGATGCACTTGGTGTTGAGCCAGTTGTTGGTGTTTTCGGATTGTTAGGATTGCGTTACAACTATCATTCATGGGATAGCTTCCCCGTATTAGAAGACGAGAGTGCTTCATCTTTCGGTCTTGATATTGGAGCAGGAGTTAAATATAATATTAATGAATCTGCGGGATTGGACTTTAGATTTACACAAGGTCTATATGGTATGACAGAGATTGATTATGGCGACTATTCTCATTCAGAAAATGGATTTCTTTTAGGTGTCACTTTTAAGATACAATAATTATTAAATCTAAATAATAAAAAAAAGCTCTCAAATAAATTGAGAGCTTTTTTTATCACTAATGTTTTATTTTTTATTTAGGTAATATTTTTTTAATTTTATCGTTTTTTAGGAAAGTATTTGCTAATTTGTCACCAATAGATTTGCTATTATCCCTAAATGTTTTTGTAATATTTTCTTTGATGAAGATGTCGCCTTCATTATTAGATAAAAATGCAGTTATGGAAAGTTCTTTATCATTCATTTCTGCATAGACACCAACGGGATAATTATTACTGATATTTAATTTTGAAATGAATGCTCTTTCCGCAGTAACTGTGTTATATGTCTCTTTGTCTAATATTGGTTGAAGTAATTCAATTATATCAAATCTATGGCTTGGAATTATTAATGCTGTAGCACCTTGTCCGGCTGCAGGAATGAATTTGTGTTTATCTAAATCTGCTGCAGGTGCTTTTGAAATATTTAAACGCTCAACTATTATTTTATCAAGAATAATTCCATTAAGTTTAAAATTTTTTAACTTAAAAATACAGGATTTCACATCACCATTTAAAATAACTAATTTTGTATTTGGATAATATTTTTTCATTAATGCAAAATTTCTTAAATTGCTAACTCCAACAACAAACTTTGGCAAGTCATCATCTATTTTAAAATCATTAAATGTTACGAAGGTATCTTCTGAATAATCCCTTTTAATGTATCCGGCAATAATCAAACCCGGATCAATTGAACATGATAAATATTTGACGTTGTGCACAGATATCTGAATATCATTATTTAACAATTGTTCTTCTATTTCTAAACTATAAGGAGTATCTATAATTTCATCATTGATTTGAAAATCATTATTTATTTGGTGATTTGTCCTAATAATTTTGATATGAACATTTAATTGAGGGTATTGCAATTTTAGCAATTCTTTTATATGATTCGTTTGCCAAATAGCTAATTTGTCTTCATTAGTTGCAATTGTAATGCTTTTCATTTTTACTCCTGATACATTGCACTATTATGTGTGATAAAATTCAAAAAATTGTATTCTACTATTATAACCATAATTAAATATAATAAAAATAATTGTTAAAATCTACTAAAATATTATTATAATTAATAAAAAAGGAAGTATTTTCTACTTCCTTTTTTATATTAGTATGATTAGAAGTGTTATTTCTTTTTATCTTCGTCAACTACTTCATAATCGGCATCTTCTACATCATCTTTTGATTTTGTATTTGCTGATTCAGATTTTGACTGTGATTGTTGATTTGTTTGATCTGTTTTTGTATTTTGATACATCTTTTCTGAAATTTTTGAAAAAGCTTGAGTAACTGCTTCTATTTTTGATTTTATCTCATTTGCATCTTTGCTATCTTTAACTTTTTCTAATTCCTCTAACGCATTTTCAACAGGTTTTTTATCCTCATCTGAAATTTTATCTTTGAGTTCGTCAAGTTGTTTCTTTGTAGAAAATATTATTTGTTCCGCTTGATTGTGAGTATCAACTGTTTCTTTCCATTTTTTATCTTCTTTTGCGTGTTCTTCAGCGTCTTTTTTCATATTTTCTATTTCGCTTTCCTTAAGTCCGCTTGATGATTCAATTGTAATATGTTGTTCTTTGCTAGTAGCTTTATCTTTTGCAGAAACGTTTAAAATTCCATTTGCATCAATATCAAATGATACTTCTATTTGTGGTATTCCTCTTGGAGCAGGTGGAATTCCATCCAATGTAAATCTTCCGAGTGTTCTATTGCCGGCAGCCTGTGATCTTTCTCCCTGTAGGACATGTATTTCAACAGCTGGTTGATTATCAGCAGCAGTACTAAAGATCTCTGTTTTTTTAGCAGGTATGGTTGTGTTTTTATCTATCAATTTTGTAGATACGCCACCCAATGTCTCTATTCCCAATGATAATGGTGTTACGTCTAGTAATAATACGTCTTTTACATCACCTTGCAATACGCCACCTTGAATAGCAGCTCCTAACGCAACAACTTCATCTGGATTTACAGTTTTGTTAGGTTCTTTACCGAATATTTCTTTTACTAATTTTTGTACAGAAGGTATTCGTGTTGAACCACCTACTAAAATAATCTCATTAATTTCACCTTTTGAAACACCCGCATCTTTCATAGCATCCATACAAGGTTGTTTTGTCTTTTCAACTAAATCTTCTGTTAGTTGATCAAATTTAGCTCTGGAAATAGTAATATTTAGATGTTTGGGCCCATTAGAATCTGCCGTTAAATATGGAAGATTAATTTCTGTTTGTTTTGAAGAGGATAATTCCATTTTCCCTTTTTCGGCTGCATCTTTTAATCTTTGAACAACCATTGGATCTTTGGAAATATCAATTCCTTCTTGTTTTTTATATTCTTTGATCAAATAATCGATTAATCGTTTATCAAAATCATCTCCACCCAAATGACCATCGCCATTTGTGGATTTTACTTCAAAAACACCTTCACCGATTTCAAGTATTGAAATATCGAAAGTTCCACCTCCAAGATCGAAAACTGCTATTTTTTCATCTTTTTTCTTGTCTAAACCATAAGCTAAAGAAGCAGCTGTTGGTTCATTTATGATCCTTTTTACTTTCAAACCGGCAATTTTCCCAGCATCCTTTGTCGCCTGTCTCTGAGAATCATTGAAATATGCTGGAACTGTGATGACAGCTTCATCAACTTTTTCACCTAAATATTCTTCCGCTATTTGTTTTGCTTTTTGTAATATCATTGCACTGATTTCTGGTGGTGAATATTTTTTATTGTTTACATTAACACGTACATCTCCATTAGATCCTTTTTCAACTTTAAAAGGTACTTCATGCATTTCTTGATCTACTTCTTCATACATGCGTCCCATAAATCTTTTAATACTGGATATGGTGTTAGTTGGATTTGTAATTGCCTGTCTTTTTGCACTTGTTCCAACCAATCTCTCACCATCTTTTTTAAATGCGATAATTGATGAAGTTGTTCTTCCACCCTCTGAATTTAATAATATTTTTGGTTCCTTACCTTCCATTATTGCAACACATGAATTGGTAGTCCCTAAATCAATTCCTATTATTTTTCCCATTTTTTCCTCCATTTTATTTTAAATTTTCATTTTCATTAATTAATAGAGCAAATATTATGCCAAATTAGCAAATGTCAATATTGTAACATACTATGCCATAATGACAATATTGGAAAATATTATTTTATAATTAAAAATTTAAAAATATGTTTTTATAATTGCAAATTGATATTAATTATATTAAATTTAAAGATAATTAAAAATGGATTTATATTATGAGTTTAAAAGAAATACAGATTGGTGATAAGGCAAAAGTGATAAAATTGAATGGTGGCTTAATGTTTAAAAAAAGAGCAGAAGCATTAGGCATTAGAGTCGGATCAATGATAGAAAAAAGATCAGCACAATTTATGAATGGTCCAATTACAATAAAAGTTGGAAATACAAATATTGCATTAGGTGTTGGTATGGCAGAAAAAATTATTGTAGAAGTGTTATAAAATAAAAAGATATTTACTAAGGTGTAGTTTGTGAATAAAAAACTAACTAATAAGAAGTTAATGCTAATTGGTAATCCTAATGTAGGTAAAAGTGCCATTTTTTCAAGATTAACAGGTGTTAAAGTAATTGTATCAAATTATCACGGAACTACTGTAGAATTTACAAGAGGATATTTAAAATTAGGTGATGATAGAATGGAGATAGTGGATATTCCCGGGATATATTCACTTGAACCTACTATAAAGGCCGAAGAAATTGCTGTAAAAATTTTTGAAGAAGCAGTAAAAGAAAAAAATGAAAATATATTTATAAATGTAATTGATTCTACAAATTTAGAAAGGAATCTTAATCTTACTTATGAATTGATAAAGAGAGATATTCCACTAATAGTAGTGTTGAATTTTTGGGATGAAGCCGGGCATACAGGTGTAAGTATCAATAGGGAAAAATTAGAGAATATTTTAGGTGTTCCAGTGATAACCACTTGCGGTATTACCGGTGAAGGGATAAAAAGTCTTGTTGATAATTTGCATAATGCAAAAAGAAGTAATCTTATTAGTAAAAGAATTTCCAAAGATATTACTGAAAAAAGTAAATGGGAACAAATAGGTGAAATTATTGAGCAAGTTCAGAAATTAAAACATCGGCATCATACAATTGGTGAAAAACTTAGCGATTTTTCAATTCATCCATTAAGTGGTTTACTAGTTGCAATTATAGTTTTGGGATTATCTCTTTCGATAATTAGATTAATTGGCGAATCGTTAATAACATATTTATTTGAGCCCATGTTTGAAAATTATTGGACACCTATATTATTGAAAATATCCGCTTTATTCAATGGGAATGGTATTTTACATGATATCTTAATTGGGCAGGTAATAGATGGAAAGATAAGCTATCTAGATTCAATGGGTATGCTTTCTACTGGATTATTTGTTCCAATTGCGATGATATTACCATATATAACTGCATTTTATTTTGTTTTAAGTTTTTTAGAAGATTCCGGTTATTTACCGCGTTTAGGAATACTTGTTGATAATCTGATGCATAAATTGGGATTACATGGATTAGCGATAATACCGATGTTGTTAGGAATTGGTTGCAATGTTCCCGGTGCTTTGTCAACAAGAATGTTGGAAACACGCAAAGAAAAATTTATAGCAAGTACATTAATGGCAATTGCAGTTCCTTGTATGGCACAGATAGCTATGATCTTTGGGTTGCTTGGACGATATGGACTGAAAGCAATAATAATTGTTTTCGTGGTATTGTTTGTTGTTTGGGTTATTTTAGGTCTATTAATGAATAGATTTGTCAAGGGAACAAGTCCTGAAATATTTACGGAAATTCCACCTTATAGAATACCATATTTTAAATCATTATTGAAAAAATTATGGATGAGAATTGTTTGGTTTATTAAGGAAGCCGTTCCTTATGTATTGTTGGGTGTATTAATAATAAATATTTTATATGTTTTACATGTAATAGATTTTTTGGGAAATTTAGTAGGTCCAATCATTACTGGATTGATGGGATTACCAAAGGAAACAGTTGGCGCATTAATTGTTGGATTTCTACGAAAAGATGTAGCAGTTGGAATGTTAGTTCCATTGGGATTATCTATGAAACAAATGATAATTTCTTCTGTAATATTGACAATGTATTTCCCTTGTATTGCAACATTTACCGTGTTACTAAAAGAATTAGGAGCTAAAGATATGGTAAAATCAGCAACGATAATGATATTATCAACATTGATTGTTGGTACTATATTAAATTTAGTTTTGTAAAAGTATAGAAAATTGGTTGTATTTATTTGAAAAATAAGTTATTATTAGGTAAAATTTAGCCCCTGTAGCTCAGTGGATAGAGCACAGGTTTCCTAAACCTGTTGTCGCCCGTTCAAGTCGGGCCAGGGGTACATAAAAAAAGGAGAAGCATGTTAAAAGCAAAGAAAAAAATAAAAAAGAAAGAATTGAAAAAAGATCCATTTTTTGAAAAGATCGATGAGTCATTTAGATTTTATAAAAAAAATCAGCAGGTCATTATAATATCTTTATTGATCATTATTTTAATGATATTGATTGGTTGGTATTATTTTAATTCACAAAATAAAAAGAATGAAGAAGCAGCTGGACAATTTGGTATTGCTCAATTTTATTTAAGTGGTCAACAATATGAAAATGCTACTAAGAAATTTGAGGAAGTAAATGAATTGTATTCGGACACAAAATATGGTAATCTCACATTATATTATTTAGGTTATATAAATTATAATCAAAATAAGTTTGAGAAAGCGATCGAATATTTTAATGATTATTTAGATAAAAGTTGTGATGATAATGTAATTAACGGTGCTGCTTATAATGGTTTGGCAAAAATATATGAAGATAAAGCAGAATTTCTCAAAGCAGGGATAAATTACAAAAGTGCGTATGAAACAACACCATTAGAATTTAAAAAAATTGAGTATGCATTTCAATCAATTGATTGTTTAATAAAAGCAAAAGAATATGGAAAAGCAGATAAATTAATAACAAAAGTTGAAAATAATCATGAATTAAATGATTTACAGAGTGATAAAATTAAATCATTTAGAATTATATTAGGATTAAAAAATAATTAAATAAAACATTTGGATTTTAAAAAAGTATTTGTATATTACTTAATGAGAAGTGGGAGTTATCCCACTTTTGTTGTATGAGGGATGTATGAAGGATAGAATAAAAGAAGTGACCAATCAAATAGCGGAAAAAATGGGAATAATTGTAGAAGAAATAATTATTAACAATAATGTAAATATGATAAAAATCATTGCTGATAAAAAAGAAGGAATAAAATTAGATGATTTGGCAATTTTTTCTCATACATTGTCTGACGATGAAAAGTTTGATAATATTATTGGCAATAAATATCGTTTTGAAGTAACTTCACCTGGTTTAGATAGTAAAATGACAAAACCATATCAATTTATTCGTAATATTGGTCGTAGTGTTAATATTTTTTTTGATGGTCGAAATAAAAATAGTTCAATAAAGGGTAAAATAATAGAAGCTGATAATGAAAAAATATTAATAGAATCAAAAAACAAGAAGAAAAAAGATACAGTAGAAATAAATTATAATAGAATTAAATATGGAAAATTAAAATTAAAATGGTAAACAGGAGTTGTCGTTTTGGATCAAAAAAAACTTATTGAAGCATTTATATTACTTGCAAAAGAAAAAAATATGGCAAGGGCAGAAGTTGGTAATATCATTGAAAACGTAATTGAATCACTAATAAGGAAAAAATTTGGTGATGTTGATAATTTTGATATTATTGTTAATACAAAAATGGGAGAAATAGAAATATATCAAGAACTTGAAGTAGTTGCTGATGATGATATGGATGATGAAGTATCACAAATATCACTTTCTGATGCGAAAGAAATGCCCGATTCCGAAGATGTAGAAGTGGGAGAAATTGTTGTTAAAATAATTGAACCGACCATTTTTGGGAGAAGATCAATTTCTGCAGCTAAACAAATATTAAGTCAAAGGATCATTGAAATAGAAAGAGAACAGATATTTAATGATTATAAAAAACGCATTGGAGAAATTGTTGTAGGTAATATTCATCAGGCAAGAAGAAACGGTACTGTATTTATCAACAATGATAAAATAGAGTTAAAAATGCCAAGGAATGAACAAATTCCTACCGAAAGATATCATCGTGGTTATACAATAAAAGCGGTAATAAAAGATGTCCAAATTAGTAGCAAGGGACCAGAAATAATAATATCGAGATCAGATGAATTATTTTTAAGGCGACTTTTTGAATTGGAAGTGCCAGAAATTTATGATGGTATTGTAGAAATTAAAACAATTGCTAGAATACCGGGACGAAGAAGTAAAATAGTTGTAACAACAAATGACAAAAGAATTGATCCTGTTGGAGCTTGCGTTGGAATTAAAGGGAATAGAATAAAGACAATTGTTAATGAGGTAGGTGGTGAAAATATTGATATTATTAATTATAGTAATGAATCAGAATTATTGATTTCGAGAGCTTTATCACCTGCAAAACCATCTTTTATTGAAATTGATGAAGAGAGAAAATATGCTTTAGCCGTTTTCGAAGATGAGGAAATTGCCACTGCTATTGGATCTGGTGGTGTAAATATTAATCTTACTTCACGAGTAACTGGTTATGAAATTGATGCAATTCGTCAATCAGAATATAATCGTTTAGAAGGTGATGATATTTTTATTGAGGATATTGATGAAATTACTGATGCTCAAGCAAAAACTCTTCAAAATGAAGAAATTGAAACAGTTGCAGATTTTTTAAATACTGACACTGAAAAATTATTAAGTATTAAGGGAATTGGCGAGAAAACATTTGAGAAATTAGAATTCATAATACAAGATGCTTTAGAAAGTAAGAGAGAAGAAGAGAAAGAAAAGGAATTAGATTTGGATCAGAATGTATAAAATTAGAATATGTGTAAAGTAGGAGCTTCTTAATGCCAACCACTAAAAATGAAAAGCGAATAAAAATATTTCAATTAGCAAAGCAATTGAATATATCTCATAAAGATATCATTGTATATTTAAAATCAAAAAATTTTAAAACTTCAGTTAACAAACCATTAGATGAAGATATTATTAAGATTGTATTAGATAAATTTGGTAAAGATATTAAAGATTATTCTAATAATATAAAAATTGATAAAAAATTTACGACTACATTGCAGGATAAACAAGCAATAGAGAAAGAAAAGAGGTTAATAGAGGATGCTGCGCGAGAGAAAGCAGAAACAGCACGAGAAATAGAATTTAAAAATGCTAAAAAAATCGAAGAAAAAGAAATTTTAGAAAAAAAACGAAAAAAAGAAAAAGAAAAAGAAGAGACAATAAAGAGAAAAAAAGCCGAAACAGAGGCAAAAAAGTTATTAGAAAAAGAAGAAGAATTAAAGAGCAAATCTAAAAAATCTAAGAAAAGAAAAAAAGTAATTGAAAAAACAGAAGAAGAGATTAAAGAAGATAAAATAAATGAAAAATTAAAAAAATTAAAAGAAAAACATAAGAGAACCAGTAAAAGAATACAGGTATCCCCATTAAAATCTCGTCTAAAGAAATTGAAATCGAAAAAAAGCAGTAAAGATAAGCAAGATAAAAAAAGTGATAAAAGATCATGGAAAAACAAGAAAAAAGTTGACCAAAATGCAGTAGATAAAAATTTAAAAGCGACACTTGCCAAAATAGATGAAAGGAAATTGAAAAAAAAGAGAAAAAGAAAAAAAGGAAATGATGTAATTTCCGAAGAGGAAAATAATATCATTGAATTGACCGAATTTATTAGTGTAAATGATTTAAGTAAACGTTTAGATATCACAGCAAATGAAGTTATTACTAAATGTATGGAAATGGGAATAATGGTTTCTATTAATCAAAGATTGGATTGGGATTTAATCGAGCTTTTATGTTCTGAATTTGATTATGAAGCAAAAAAAATGGAAGAATATACAGAAGAATTTGTCGAAGAGGAAAAGGATGTAGATGAGGAATTTCTAGAAGAAAGAGCACCGATAATATCTGTAATGGGACATGTTGATCATGGTAAAACATCAATTTTAGATTATATAAGAAATGAAAATGTGGTAGATAAGGAATCAGGAGGAATTACTCAGCATATTGGTGCCTATAAAGTTAATTTAGATAATGGTAAACAAATAACTTTTATTGATACACCTGGTCATGAAGCTTTTACTGCGATGAGAGCCAGAGGTGCTCAAATAACTGACATAGCAATTATTGTTGTAGCTGCTGATGATGGCGTTATGCCACAAACAAAAGAAGCAATTAGTCACGCAGAAGCTTCCGGAGTGCCAATTATTATTGCAATCAATAAAATTGATAAGCCAAATGCTGATATTGATAAAGTGAAAAGAGAACTTTCAGAAAATAGAATATTAGTTGAGGATTGGGGAGGAAAGATACAATCAGTTGAAGTATCTGCAAAAATGGGAACCAATATTGATAAATTATTGGAAGCTATTATATTAGAAGCCGAAATTCTTGAATTAAAAGCAACAAAAAAAGGCAATGCCAAAGGTAATGTTATAGAATCCAAATTGGATAAAGGATTAGGAGCAGTTGCGACAGTGTTAATTAAAAAAGGAACTCTAAAAGTCGGTGACTCTTTTATTTGTGGTCGTTCTGCAGGGCGAGTTAGAGCAATGATCAATGATAAAAATGAAAAACTTAAAGCTGCGTATCCAAGCGATTCTATACAAATTCAAGGTTTTAACAATGTGCCACAAGCTGGAGATAATTTTATTTGTTTATCAGATGAAAAAGCTGTAAGAAGAATTGCTAGTGAGAGACAAAGAATTTATAGAGAACAAGAATTTCGAGCTCAATCAATAATAACTCTTGATGAAATAGGTAAACAAATAGCTGAAGGGAAAACAAGAGAACTTGCGATAATTATTAAAGGTGATGCAGACGGATCAATTGAAGCATTTGCCGATTCTTTTATGAAACTGTCAACAAAAGAAGTTGCAGTAAAAATTATTCATAAGGGTCTCGGAATGATAACGGAAACTGATGTTAATTTAGCATCGGCTTCAAATGCAATTATAATTGGATTCCATGTAAATGCTACTTCTCAAGCAAATGAGTTAGCAAAAGAATTAAATGTTGAGATTAGAAATTATACAATTATTTATGATGCTATTGAAGAAATTAGATTAGCTTTGGAAGGCATGTTAGAACCGGAGAGATTTCATCAGGAAGTGGGAAAAGCCGAAGTGCGTGATATTATTAAAATCTCTCGTATTGGAGATATTGCCGGTTGTTCTGTCATTTCAGGTAAGATGATTAAAAATGCACAAATCAATATTTTACGGGATGGAAATCAAATATTCTCAGGATATTTATCTAGTTTAAAAAGATTTAAAAATGATGCAAAAGAAGTTACAGAAGGATACGAATGTGGAATAATTATAGACGGTTTTAACGATATTAAAATTGATGATATAATTGAATGTTTTGTTGAGAAGGCAGTTAAGAGAAAATTAAAAAGTAAATAAAATATGAGCATAAGACAGAAAAAAGTTAGTGAAGAGATAAAACATATTGTTAGTGAATTTTTTGCAAGAAACACACTTAACAAATGTGAAAAATCGTTTATTACTTTGGCAAAAGTTGAGATTTCACCTGATTTGAGATATGCAAAAATTTATGTAAGTATTCTCAATTTACAAACGGATATTGAACAAGAAAAGTGTTTGAAATCAATAATAAGGAACAAAAACCGTATTAAAAAAGAAATAGCAGATAATTTAGTTTTGAGAAATGTTCCAGAAATAATAATTAAAAAAGATGAATCGTTTAAAAAAGCAGAAAGAATTAAAGAAATATTGCGAGATATTAACAAATAAAGTCGTTGGTATGACCATTCCGGTAAATAAACCGAAAGATTGGACTTCATTTGATGTTGTTAAAAAAATGAGAAATATGACAAAGTTTAAAAAAGTTGGTCATGCTGGTACTTTGGATCCATTTGCTACAGGATTATTAATTTTGGGTTTTGGGAAACATACAAAGGGATTAGATAATTATAAAAATGCAAAGAAAGAATATATTGTTGACATTTCATTAGGAAGTTCAACGGATACAATGGACAGAACGGGTAAAGTAATAAAGGAAAATAGTGATATCCCAGAGTATTCAATGATACAAATACAAAGTGTAATTGATTCTTTTAAAGGTGAAATTAAACAAATTCCACCAATGTATTCGGCTAAAAAAATTAAAGGAAAAAGATTATACAAATATGCCAGAAAAGGTATTGAAATAAAAAGAAAGCCAATAGAAATAAACATTTACAGTATTGATATTTTAAGTTATTTTGGTAATATTTTAAAGTTAAAAGTCGAATGCTCAACCGGTACTTATATTAGAGTTTTGGCAAATGATATAGGCGAAAAATTGGGATGTTACGGACATGCTAAGGAGTTATTGAGAAGTAAAATCGGTGAGTATTCAGTAGATGATAGTTTCCAAATAGAAGAGTTTGCGGAAGAATGGAAATCATTAGAAATATAAATAATTTAAAAAATAAAGTTGCAGCTGTAGTTACTGTTGGAAATTTTGATGGAATTCATTTGGGACACCAAGAAATTATTAATTCTTTATTAGAAGAGTCAAAACGGCTAAATGTGAAAAGCATTTTAATAACTTTTAATCCATCGTCTAAAGAATTTTTTGGAAATAATAAAGATGATGTAAAACTAATTACTACATTAAATGAAAAGAAAAAAATACTTTCTGATACAAAATTAGATTTGTTGGTAGTGCAAGATTTTAATAAGGAATTTTCAAAAGTATCTTCAAAGGATTTTATTGAAAAAATATTGTTGAAATATATTGATATTAAAAAAATTATTTTAGGTTCTACACATACTTTTGGAAAAAATAATAATGGTAATGCAACATTGTTAAATGAATTAAGCAAAAAGCACGGATTTGGAATAAAAGTTGTTGAAAAATTGAAAAATAATGATTATAATATAAGTAGTACTAATCTAAGACGCCTATTTGCCACCGGTGAAATAGATAAAGTGAATTATATTCTCGGAAGAAAATATACTATGAAAGGTAAGATTATTTCCGGAAAACAAAGAGGAAGGAATTTAGGTTTCCCTACATTAAATTTAAAACCGATATCATCAAAAAAGGTCATCCCAAAAATCGGTGCATATTGTGTGGAAGTATCAATAAATAATGATATATATAATGGAATGTGCAATATCGGTTATAGTCCAACATTTAATGATAAAGATCTATCAATTGAAATTCATATCATCGATGATAGTATTAAAAATATTAGTGGTGAAGAAATTGAAATAAAATTTCATTCTTGGTTACGAAACGAAAAGAAATTTGGAGATGAAGAAAGATTGATTGAACAATTGAAAAAGGATAAAAATGATTGTGAGAGATATTTTATTCAAAGAAAATAATTCAAATTAAGAAATTAAAATTGTATTGATATTCAAATACAAAAAACTTTTTATGGAAAAAAAGAAAACAAAGGAGTTCAAATGACAACATTAACAAAAAGTCAAAAAGAAGATATGGTAAAAGAATACGGGGAAAAAGATGGTGATACCGGTAGTCCGGAAGTTCAAATTGCGATGTTAACCCAACGCATAAAAGATTTATCAGCACATTTAAAAATTAATAAAAAAGATAATCATAATCGTAGGGCTTTATCAATTTTGATTGGTAAAAGGAAAAGATTATTAAAATATGTGATGAAGAAAAAAGGACAGAGTGAATACGCTGAATTAATTAAGAAATTAGGTATAAGAAAATAGAATAAGTAAAATTATTTAATAATGATTTTATGGATGCTTTAAAAAGGAGAAATTTTGATAAAAAAGCAAAAAGAGATTAATGGAAAATTGATTTCACTTGAAACTGGAAAAATGGCAAAGCAAGCAGATGGTGCTATTCTAGCTCAAACAGGTGAAACAATTGTGATGGCAACTGTAGTTGCAGGTAAAACAATGAGAGAAGGAGCTGATTTTGTTCCTTTATCTGTTGATTATAGAGAAAAATTTTACGCCAGTGGAAAAATCCCCGGTGGATTTATAAAAAGAGAAGGAAGACCTTCGGAAAGAGAGGTTTTAAGTGCAAGGTTAATAGATAGACAAATAAGACCACTTTTACCAAAAAATTGGTATTATGAAACTCAGGTGATGGTAAGTGTATTATCTTATGATGGTGAAAATCAACCTGATATTTTGGGAGCAATTGCTTCTACGACCGCATTATCTATTTCAAATATTCCATTTGATGGTCCGGTTTCTACAGTGAGAATTGGAAGAAAAAATGGTGAATTGATCGTAAATCCTTTGTTTGATGAGATAGAAACCGGTGATGTTGAAATGATAATTGCAGGATCTCGTGATTCCATAAATATGGTTGAAGGGGAAGCAAAAGAAATTACAGAAAAAGAATTCATAGAAGTAATGAAAAAAGCTCATAATTCTATTGTTGATACAATTGATTTGCAGGAAGAATTGATTGCAGAGATAAATCCTGAAAAAAGAGAAAAACCTGAGCTCATAGAAGATGATGAATTAAAGAAAGAAGTTCTTGAAACTGTTGAAGGCAAGATCGATAAATTAATTCAAAATGACAATAAAAATGAACGTGTCGAATTAACTCAAAAGATATTTGATGAATTGGAAGAGAAATATGGCGACGACTATGAAGAAAAAAGTTCGGAAGTAAAAAATATTGTAAATGACAGAACTAAGGAAAAAGTAAGAGAAAGGATATTAAAAGAAAAGATTAGGATTGATGGTAGAAAACCGAATGAAATACGAAAAATAACTTCTGAAGTATCATTATTACCGAGAACACATGGCTCTGCATTATTTACTCGTGGTGAAACACAAGCACTTGTTGTTACAACTTTAGGTTCCACTAAAGATACACAAATGCTGGATAATATCGATGGCTCAGCAGATAAACAATATATGTTACAATATAATTTTCCACCTTTTGCAACTGGTGAAACAAGAATGAGATTCAGTGTTAGTCGTAGAGAGATCGGACATGGAAATTTAGCGGAAAGAGCATTGAAATATATAATTCCACAAAAGGAAAATTTTCCATATACAATTCGTGTTGTTAGCGATATTTTAGAATCAAATGGTTCTTCTTCAATGGCGTCGGTTTGTGGTGGATGTTTATCTTTAATGGACGCCGGTGTAAATATTAAAAAAATGGTAAGTGGAATAGCGATGGGTCTTGTCACTGATGGAGATGATTTTGTTGTGTTATCCGATATTTTGGGTGAAGAAGATCATTATGGCGATATGGATTTTAAGGTTACGGGAACAGAAGATGGAATTACAGCGATCCAAATGGATTTAAAAATTAGAGGATTGTCTTTTGAAAAAATGGAAGCAGCTCTAAATCAAGCTCGTGAAGGAAGATTACATATTCTAAATAAAATGAAAGAAGCATTGACTGAACCGAGAAAAGAATTAAATAAATATGCCCCAAGGATTAAATCAATTAAAGTTCCTGTAGATAAAATTGGTGCTATTATTGGCCCATCCGGTAAAATGATCAAGGAAATTGTTGCAAAAACCGGTGTTGAAATAGATATAGATCAAGATGAAAATGAAGGAAGTGTAAATATATTTTCTAACGATAGTAAAGCGGCAAAAGAAGCGGAAGATATTATATTAGCAATTATTGAAGAACCTGAAGTAGGGAAAACTTATGAAGGCAAAGTGAAAAATATACTTGATTTTGGTGCTTTTGTGGAAATATTACCCGGCGTTGAGGGATTAGTTCATATTTCGGAATTAAAATGGGAACGAGTTGAAAAAGTTACGGATGTTTTAAAAATTGGCGATAAGGTAAAGGTAAAGTTATTTGATACCAACCCACAAGGGAAGTTAAAATTGAGCATTAAACGATTAACTGAAAAACCGGAAGGGTTTGAAAATAAAAGAGAAAGTTTTGACAGAGATAGAAATAGAAGATAATTAATAAAAATATTTCATTCAGAATTAGTTTGATCTATTTAAGAGAACACTTGATATTTATTTATCAAGTGTTTTTTTTGAGTCCACTAAAGAAACTATTAAAGTGGTTAAATAATTCAAATATTAACCGTTTTAGCGGTTTTTTATGTGAACTCACAATTTTTATAAAACCAAAGAAAGATATTGAATTTGAATTATTAATTTTGTAAAATACTTAATAATGAAAGAAAAGAAAATATATTATAATTATTTAAATATATGAATTCAAAAAATCTGCTCTATCAAGAGACAGTAGAAACTCAGACTTTTAAGATAATAGTGCCCAAAAAAGCAAAAATAATGCGTATTGATGCGTTTATTACTTCGCAAATCAGCGGTGTTTCGCGTACAAAAGTTCAGGAGTTAATTGAACGAAATTTAATTATAAGAAATGATGAGTATATAAAAAAAGCTTCCACAAAAATTAAAAAAGATGATGTTATCACTGTTAACATTCCACGATTAAAAAGATTGCAAGTTGAGCCGGAGAAT
Organism: Fidelibacterota bacterium; assembly: GCA_030600775.1. Classification (GTDB taxonomy): domain Bacteria; phylum Fidelibacterota; class Fidelibacteria; order Fidelibacterales; family Fidelibacteraceae; genus TCS52. The sequence continues at coordinate 32,331 of JAUVLI010000002.1, forward strand.
ATTCCATTAGATTTTATTTATGAAGACGATGATCTTATTGTAATAAACAAACCTCCCGGTTTAGTTGTTCACCCCGGAATAGGAAATCGTACGGGAACCTTGGCAAATGCGTTGGCTCATCATTGTACCACTTTATCTAATGTAGGTGGAGAATATCGACCGGGAATTGTTCATCGGTTAGATAAAGACACCTCTGGAATTATTATTGCTGCAAAGAATAACATTGCTCATAATTTAATGGCGAAGAAATTTGAGAAAAGAGAAATAAAGAAATATTATCTTGCTTTAGTTTGGGGAAAATTAAAAGATAGTTCCGGAAAAATAATTACAAATATTGGAAGAAGTAGATCCAATAGACAAAAATTTTCAGTTGTTTCAGATAATGTAAAAAACAAAAGCAAATATGCCGAAACGCACTATGAAGTATTAGAAGAATATGATTTTATTAGTTTAGTGAAAATACGGATCATTACAGGTAGAACTCATCAAATTCGTGTCCACTTTTCAAATATGAATCATCCTGTTCTTGGTGATACCGATTATGGAGGCAAAATGAAACGCTTTAAAACACTTATTCCGAGACATAGAAGAATTGCAATTGAAGTTATGGATAATATTCATAGACAGGCGTTACATAGTTATCAAATGGAATTTATTCATCCAATAACAAATGAATTAATGAAATTAGAAGCTCCAATCCCTGATGATATTATGACTGCTATTTCAATTATGAAAAGGGACGAAAACAGTTGAATTTGGTTTAAAAAAATATTAATATTAACGATGATGATAATATTTTAATAAAATTGTTAGGGAAGTTGTAAAATATTCAAATGAATTTTAATAAAGTAAAAGAAAAATTTATTAAATATTTAAAAAATGTAAGGAAATATTCACCTTATACTCAAAATTCTTATAATGAAGATTTAAATCAATTTCATTCATTTTGTGTAGAATATTTTTCAAAACCTAAAATATCTCTTAAAGATATTGATAAATTCACTGTTAGACATTTTTTGGGAATGTTATCGGAAAAAAAATATTCGCCGAGATCAATTGCGAGAAAATTAGCTACTTTAAAATCATTTTTCAAATTTGTCATAAAAAATGAATGGATAAAAGTTAATCCTTGTTATTCAATAAGATCGCCCAAAATATCAAAATCATTGCCAATCGGATTGAGTGAAGAGCAGACGAAGAAAATTTTTGAGACAAATAAAGCTGATAATTTTATTCATAGTCGAGATCTTGCAATCATTGAAGTGTTCTATAGTTCAGGAATTCGACTTAGCGAGTTAGTTGATCTGAATATTAATGATTTGGACTTTCATGGTGGATTGATGACTGTTATTGGTAAAGGGAATAAGGAGAGAGTATTACCGCTTGGTAAACATGCAATAGAAGCAGTTGAAAAATATTTTATATTCAGAAGGGAAAAGTATGGTAATTTTACAAACGGAAGTCCACTTTTTATTTCATCTCGAAATAAAAGAATTACAAATCGCTCGGTTCAATATAGAGTAGAGAAATATTTAGAGATCGTGTCAAAAGGAAGTAAAAAAAATAGTCCACATGTGTTACGTCATTCATTTGCTACACAATTATTGGATAATGGTGCAGATTTGGAATCGGTAAGAGCTTTATTAGGTCATTCAAGTTTATCATCAACCCAAATTTACACTCATATTAAAATGAAACATCTATTAAAATCTTATAAACAAGCACATCCTCGTGCAGATTAATAAATTAAATAGAGATTAATGGAATAATAATTATTATATTATAATAATATGAAATTGACTAAGGTAATAAAAATTAATAAAAAAATATGGAGGAGAAAATGGAAATTGAAATAACTGCGAGACATATCGATTTATCAAAGAATTTAAAAGAATATATTGAAGGTGAGGTGGAACGGTTATCAAAAATTTATGACAGAATAATAAGTGCTCAAGTAGTTTTTGAGATGGAGGCGCATTCTCAATATGGTGTTGAGATAATTATTAATGTTCCCAAGAAGCAATTAGTTATAAAACAAAAAGCAGACGATGAAACGAAGGCAATAGATGAGGCAATGGAAAAAATGGTAAGACAGCTAAAAAAATATAAAGAAAAATTAAGACAGTAAATCATGAGTAAAAAATTAAATATTCAAAAATTTTATAATGATATAAAAAATATAACGAAATTAAAATACATAAATCAACCTACAGGTGCGAAAAACATTATCTCTTCTCCGAAATTAAATATTCCAGGATTGGAGTTGACAGGATATTGGGAGAATTTTTCTGCCAATAATATACAGATAATAAGCGAAAAGGAATTAAAATATTTGTTTTCTATTTCTCCAATGGCTATTAAATCAATTTTTGAAAGAATGTTTTCTTTTCATATTCCATGTATAGTTTTTATTGAAGTCAATGAAATTCCTCCAATAATAATAGAAATTGCAGATAAATACAATATTGCTGTGATGAATACTCACTTGAAGATAATGCGTTTTACGAAATTAGTCGGTTCATATCTATATAAGGAATTAGCTCCTCGAACTGTAATTCATGGTGGGCTTGTTGATGTTTATGGTGCCGGAATATTGCTTACAGGGGAAAGTGGTATTGGTAAAAGTGAAATTGCTCTTGACCTTGTTGAGCGTGGACATAGATTGGTTGCAGATGATGTCGTTAATATAGAAAAAACAGATGATAGAATTATTATGGGATATGGAGAAGAGTTGTTACAAAATACGCTTGAAATCAGAGGACTTGGAATAGTTAATGTAAGAAAAGCATATGGAATTAGAGCAGTTAGAGCAAGAAAAAGGGTTGAACAACATGTTGAATTGCATCGTTGGGATGTTAATAAAGAATATGAAAGGTTTGGACTGCAGAATGAATATAGTGATATTTTAGGCATTAAAGTTCCTTTCATAAAGTTACCAATTTATCCCGGGAAAAATATTACAGTAATTATAGAGACGATTGCGTTAAGATATTTGCAGAAGTTATATGGTGAAGATTCTGCACAAGAATTACAAGAAAAATTATTAAATAAAATGAAACAAAAGAAAAATATATCAAAAATGAATGATGAGAGATTTGAAGGTGACTACGAATAAACACTTTACAAATAATAGGAGAAAAATATGAAAGCAATAATTCCTGCTGCTGGTGTTGGGACAAGATTAAGGCCACACACCTTTACAAATCCTAAAGTAATGTTGAATGTTGCTGGAAAACCGATCATTAGTCATATTGTTGATAGATTGATTGAAGCTGGAATAACAGAATTATCAATTATTGTTGGATATATGGGTCAAGTAGTTAAAGATTATTTTAAAGAAAATTACTCAATCCAATGTGAATTTCCTATCCAAAAGGAGATGAAAGGTTTGGGTCATGCAATATTGCAAGGATTAGATGATAGCGATGAACCGACATTGATAATATTGGGTGATACCATAATTGAAACGGACTTTAGAAAATTTGTTTTGGAAGATGAAAATATTTTAGCAGTGGTGAAGGTTGACAATCCTCAAAGATTTGGTATTGTGGAAACAGATTCTGAAGATAATATTACAAAAATGGTTGAAAAACCGGATGATCCTAAAAGCGATCTTGCTATTGCAGGTATTTATTTGGTTCGCAGTCAAAGGATTTTAAAATTAGCAATAGAAAAATTAATAAGTGATAATATCAAAACGAGAGGTGAATATCAAATAACAGATGCTCTTCAAATAATGATAGATAATGGTGAAAAAATTCAAGCATTAAAGATCGACAATTGGTATGATTGTGGTACAAAAAAAACATTATTATCCACAAATAAATATTTGTTATCGAAGATCAAAAAGACGAATAAAAAATTTCCAAATTCAATAATTAAAGATAATGTATTTATTGGTGAAAATGTAAAAATTGCTGATTCCATTATTGGTCCAAATGTGTCATTAGGAAATGAAACTAAAATTGATAATAGTATAATTTCAAATACAATTATTAATAAAAATGCAACAATATCCAATAAATTGATAACTGACTCAATTATTGGAGAATCGATAATAGTTAAGGGAGAATTAACTTCGTTAAATATTGGAAATGATTCTATAATTTAAGATCAAGTAAACAATTAATGAAAGGAGAATGTAAAGAATGAGCAAATATTATTTTACTTCAGAATCAGTAACAGAAGGACATCCCGATAAGGTATGTGATAAAATTTCCGATGCGGTTTTAGATGCAATTTTGGCAAAAGATCCAAATGGACGAGTAGCTTGTGAGACACTTGCTACAACAGGAATGATAATGGTAGTAGGCGAGATCACTACAAAATGTTATGTTCCGATCAATGAAATTGTTCGTAAGACATTAAATGAAATAGGTTATAATAATGGAGACACTGGCTTAGATAGTGAAAATTGTTCAGTAGTTGTTTCTATTGATGCTCAATCACCGGATATTTCACAGGGAGTAGATGGAAAGGCAGATCATGAACAAGGAGCCGGTGATCAAGGAATAATGTTTGGGTTTGCCTGTGATGAAACAAAAGAATTGATGCCATTACCAATTATGCTTGCTCATAAATTGTCATATAGATTAACAGAAATAAGAAAAAAGAAAATAGTTAATTGGGCGTTACCTGATGGTAAATCAGAAGTTACTGTGGAATATGAAAATGGTATTCCAAAGCGAGTTAGTTCTGTAGTTATCGCAATTCATCATAAAAAATATATTTCATTGAAAGATTTACAATCAGATGTAAAGAAATTTGTAATTGAACCAGTTTTAGGCGATTGGATAGATAAAGATACAGAATTACATATTAATGCGACCGGCAGATTTGTTGTTGGTGGACCACTTGCAGATGCTGGATTGACTGGCAGGAAAATTATTGTTGATACTTATGGAGGATATTCTCGACATGGTGGTGGAGCATTTTCAGGTAAAGACCCATCTAAAGTTGATAGATCGGCAGCATACATGGCACGATATATTGCAAAAATATTGTAGCAAGCGGGATTGCAAAAAAATGTGAAATTGAAGTTGCATATTCTATAGGTAAAGCAGAACCGATATCATTGTTTGTAGAGACCTTTGGTACAGGAAAAATTGATGATGAAAAGTTATCAGAAATAGTCAAAAAAGAATTCCCGTTAAAACCACACGAAATAATAGAATATCTTGATCTTAAAAAACCGATATATAAAAAAACAGCGGCATATGGACATTTTGGACGTATTAATGAAAATTTTTCTTGGGAAAAAACCGATAAAGTAAATGATTTAAAAAAATATCTAAAATGATGTTTTAATGTTTTATGAAGAATGTTTTCAAAATATTTTTGTCGTTTATTCTAATAATGATGATCTCATGTGATTCATTACTTAGAGATAGTGAAAAACCTATAGATCCATCTAATACTCATTGGGAAATGCCAACAGAATCAAGTGTTGTTTTTAATAATATGATAAATGCTTTCCAATATAGAGAGTATGAAAGTTATATAAAATGTTACTCTGATTCAACAACGAATAATGGTAAAGAATTCATTTTTGTCCCAACCGCAACAGTAGATTATCCTGAGAAATTTGAAAACTGGGGAAGATCTGAAGAGCTTTCTTATTTTAAAAATATGTTGTCATCTTGTCCGATTGATTCCACTTTAGAATTTAGTATTTTAAAAGAAGAGGAAATAAATAATATTGGTGATTCAATTCAATATCAAATTAACTATGAAATTAAAGTACATCACAATCTTGATAATTTAAATAATAAATTTGTTGGATCTGCAAATATATGGCTAATGAAAAATCCTCAGAATTATTGGGTTATTTATTTTTTTGAAGATATTTCTACTTCGGATGAATTTCCAAATTGGACTGATTTGAAAGAATATTATTAAATACTTTGTTATGAAAAGAGAAATTAAAATATTATTATTTTGTTTAATATTATTACTGAATATAAGTGGTTGTAATAATATTTTTGCTCCAAAATTAGAGAATTTTACAGATGGTCAGTCCCTTTTTAACAGGGTTTTGAAGACACCAACAGATGTTTTGGAAAATTTTCGTTATGCTTATATTTATCGTGATAGCTTAATATATTCAAACTTAATAGATAGTGATTTTGTTTTTATTTATTACAATGCAGATGATGAAGGTGGTAGTGGACACTATGATTCATGGCTAAGAGAAGTAGAGTTACGCACCACGGGAAGAATTTTTAGAGCTTTTTCTCATATTGATTTAACTTGGAACTCTACATTGGATAGTAGTTATTCATATTATAGTGGAGATTCTTTAGTAACTCAGCAAGATGATATTTTTGAAGAAGCTAATAATGCGAACATTTCAAAATCATTTGAATTAAATTTAGGTTATGAAATAATAATTGAAGGAACTGCGAAATTTGATTTTATTAAGAATAAAAATGATGAATGGCAAATATGTAAATGGCGTGATGAATCAAGCTCTTATTAAAATAACACAGAGATAAAATTGTATATCAAATATTTTAAAAATAATTTTTCTGATGTAAAAAAGATTTCGTTTTTCTTTTTAATTATATTTGCAGTGATTATTTTTTTGATAATTAATAGAATAAATAATAGAATTGAAAAAAAATACAATGATATCGATTATAAATCT
>JAUVLI010000083.1 GCA_030600775.1 Fidelibacterota bacterium
CTCCAATGTCTTTTTCAACAAACGCCTAAATATATAATTGTTATTTCTAAATTACAATTATTTTATTTGTTAAATTGAAAATATTTTATAAGTTTAAGGGTAAAAGTTAGGAATATTTAAAATTAAGGAGTGTGATTATGAGAGAGAGAATAAAAACCTTTTCTAATCTTAATTTGACTTTGGAAAATTTGTATAATAACGGTTTGTTATTAATGTCTGGTGAAAGTGGTAATCCAATGACAATTGGTTGGGGAACGGTTGGAATCGTTTGGCATAAATCCATTTTTACAATATTGGTCAGACCTTCTCGGTATTCATTTAAACTCATTGAAGAATTGCCGGAATTTACAATAAATGTTCCAACTCCGGAATTGAAAAAAGAAGTTGCTTATTGTGGAGCATATTCCGGACGCGATGTTAATAAGATTGAAAAATGCAATTTTCATCTTGGTAGATCAAATCATATTTCTGTTCCATATATTAAAGAGTGTCCTATTCATTACGAATGTAAAATTGTGAATAAAAATGATATTATTAATAGTGAGTTGGATAAAAATATTATTAGTAAATATTATACTCAAGGTGATTTTCATTCTGTTTATTTTGGTGAAATATTAGGTGTTTATAAAGAAAAATAAAGGAGAATAAAATGATAGGGAAAATGAAAAATGATTTTCAAAAGATGTTCACTGATCTAAAGAAAAATGGATTGTACAAAGATGAGAGAGTTATTACATCTCCTCAAGGAGCTGTGATTAGTGTATCTACAGGTGAAAAAGTATTAAATTTCTGTTCAAATAATTACTTGGGATTGGCAAATCATCCTAAAGTAATTGAAGCGGCAAAAGAAGTTATGGATAAATGGGGATATGGATTATCATCCGTAAGATTTATCTGCGGAACCCAAGAAATTCACAAACAACTTGAAAGTAAAATTTCTGAATTTCTCGGTACAGAAGATACAATATTATATGCTGCTTGCTTCGATGCGAATGGTGGGGTTTTCGAACCGTTATTGGATAAAGAATCGGCAATAATATCTGACGAATTAAACCACGCTTCAATTATTGACGGTGTACGACTTTGTAAAGCACAAAGATTTCGTTACAAGCATTCTAATATGGATGAGTTGGAGAATAGTTTAAAAAAGGCACAATCTGCAAAATACAGAATGGTTGTTACAGATGGCGTTTTTTCGATGGATGGTGATATTGCTAAACTTGATAAAATTTGTGATCTGGCAGAAAAATACGATTCGCTTGTTATGGTTGATGATTCGCATGCAACTGGATATATTGGTAAAAACGGAAGAGGAACCCCGGAATATAATGATGTAATTGGTAGAGTGGATATTATTACTACCACATTTGGCAAGGCACTTGGAGGAGCATCTGGTGGCTGTGCTTCCGGTAGAAAAGAAATAATTGAGATGTTAAGGCAGAGATCCAGACCCTATTTATTTTCAAATACATTAGCTCCGGCAGTAGTTGGCGCTACTTTGAAAGTTATGGAAATGTTAAATGAATCCTCTAAATTGATAACAATTTTGAAGCAAAATGCAAAGGATTTTAGAAAGCAAATGGAGGATGCCGGTTTCGATATTGTAAAGGGAAATACTGCGATAGTTCCTGTAATGCTTTATGATGAAGTAACTGCTTTAAAAATGTCGGATATGCTTTTAAAAGAAGGTATCTATGTTATCGGATTTGTTTATCCTGTTGTACCAAAAGGGAAGGCACGAATAAGAGTTCAACTTTCTGCTGCTCATTCAAAAGAAGATGTTAATAAAGCAGTGAATGCATTTGTGAAAATTGGGAAGGAGATAGAAATTATATAAATTGTGAATTATGGAGTGCATTAACCCCTGATACACTTCGTTACAGGGCAGGCGTGTTAATGCGATGAAATAACCTTGACTTTGTGTAGAAATATTGGGGAAATATCCCTGACTTTGTGTAGAAATATTTGGAAAATAACCTTGACTTTGTGTAAATATATTGTTATAATATCCTTGACTTTGTGCGAGGAGCGATGTTTAAACGAAAAATATTAGACGAATTAAATAAGTGGAAAGATAAAAGTGATAGGAAACCTCTTGTAATCAGAGGTGCTCGTCAAGTTGGTAAAACGACGGTTGTAAATTTATTTTCAAAGCAGTTTGATAAGTATATTTATCTAAATTTAGAAAATTCTGAAGATAGAGAAATCTTTGAGAATAATTTATCTTTTGACAAATTATTAGAAGCAATATTTTTTTTGAAGAATGTAAAAAAGAATTCAGGAACAATTCTAATATTTATAGATGAAATTCAAAATGTTTCGAATGCTGTTACACAATTACGATATTTTTATGAAAAAGCAAAAGATTTGTTCGTAATTTCTGCAGGGTCATTATTAGAGACATTATTGGATAAAAATATTAATTTTCCAGTTGGAAGAGTCGAATATTTGGTTTTAAAACCATTGTCTTTTGAGGAATTTTTGTTGGCAATTGGTGAAGCTCCGTCAGTTGAAATGTTAAATACGATTCCTTTACCTGATTTTGCTCATAAAAAATTATTAGGATTATTTCACCGTTTTGTTTTAATTGGTGGAATGCCGGAAGTTGTAAAAAAATATACAGAAACAAATGATTTATTATCAATTAATACGATATATGATAGTTTGATCACTTCTTATTTGGATGATGTGGAAAAATATTATTCTACAAATAAGAATAGATCAATAATTAGATATGTTATAAATAATTCATTTTATGAAGCAGGAAATCGTATCAAATTTCAAGGTTTTGGAAAGTCAAATTATAAATCACGAGAAATAAGTGAAGCATTGCAATTACTTGAGAAAACATTTTTATTATATTTGATTTATCCAACGACAAATATTAATATTCCAATAATACCAAACAGAAAGAAATCTCCACGACTTCAATTATTAGATACTGGATTGTTGAATTATTTTTTAGGTGTAAACGAGGATATTTTTAAAGCAACTGATATAAATAATATTTATAAAGGAAAAATATCAGAACATATTGTAGGACAAGAATTACTGTCAACAAGTTTTTCATTTTTATATAAATTGCATTTTTGGGTTAAGGAAAAGAAACAATCAAATGCAGAAATTGATTTTATAATTCAATATAAAAATAATGTTATTCCGATTGAAGTAAAGTCAGGGAAAACAGGTCGTCTTCGTTCTTTGCATCAGTTCATGGATCAATCATCTCATAAAATTGCTGTAAGATTGTATGCAAAAAAAGTAAATATTGAAGATACACAGACAATAAATAAAACTAATTTCAAATTACTGAATTTGCCATATTTTTTAGCATCAAAAATTGAAAAATATTTGGAATGGATGAGTAATGAATGATAAATTATGAATTATGGAGAGAAAACCACAAAGCACACGAAGGAATTACAAGAAATTAAAAATTAAGAATTATAAATTATGGAGTGCATTAACCCTTGATACACTTCGTTACAGGGCAGGCGTGTTAATGCGATGAAATAACCCTGACTTTGTGTATAAATATTGGGAAAATATCCCTGACTTTGTGTAAAAATAATGATTAAATAACCCTGACTTTGTGTAGAGAAAGAAGGCAAGGATTTTAGATTTAAGAAATTGAAAAAAACAGGCAAGATGCCTGTGATACATTAATTCGTGAATTCGTGGCTTTTAATCTTCTCATATTCCTCAATCTTATCAACCAAAACACTAACATTTTTATTTCTTTTTCTTGCTCCAATAAGCAGAATATTTAATTTTTTCAATAAAGTATTAAGCACCAACTGTTTTTTTTGTTTATCTAATGATTTGTTATTAATAATTTTCTCAAGTGATTGAATTCTAAATCTATCCATTCCCCAATATTTTTGTGAAAGCTGATCTGAATGTCCGCCGTATTTTATAATTCCATATTTTTTTATTAAACCAACTGGATATTTTAAACTAACGCGAAGCCAATAGTCGTAATCTTCACAGACAGGTAGCTCTTCATCAAATTCTCCAATTTCATTAAATAGTGATCGTTTAAAAATTACAGCCGAAGGACTAACTAAACATAATTCTAAACTCTTTTGAAAAATATTTCCCGCTATCTTTTTATGATATTTTTTAGGATCGATCCGTTTTCCATTTCTGATCCAAATTTCTTCCGTTTGTAAAATTTTCATATCAGGATTTTCATTAATGTAATCAACTTCTAATTTTAGTTTGTTCGAAAGCCATTCATCATCGCTGTCTAAAAGAGCTATCCATTCTCCGATAGAATTTTTTATTCCGTTATTTCTTGCAACAGAAACGCCACTATTTTTCTGATGAATTACTTTGATATTATTTGAATATGATTTCAAAAATTCAGCTGTTTTGTCGGTAGAACCATCATCTACGACAATAATTTCTAATGATTTATATGTTTGATTTAATACGGAATCAATCGCTCTTGATATTGTACTTTCGCGGTTGAATACGGGAATTATTACTGATATATTTGTCAAAATATCCTTAATTATTTATCATTATCTGCTTTTTCTTCACTAAGTGGATTGGGTTCTGCAGATTTTTGGGATTTGTTGTTTTTGCCATGAATAATTTCATCTAATTCTTTTAAACGAGGGAGATCTGATGAAGAATTAAGTCCGAAATATTTTAAAAAATCTTCTGTCGTTACATATAATAATGGACGCCCTGGTGAATTAGCTCTTCCTTTAACTGCAACTAAATTTCTTTCCATAAGTGTACTAATTACTCCGCCACTATTTACTCCTCTGATCTTTTCAATTTCAGGATGAGTAATTGGTTGTTTATAAGAAATAATTGCTAATGTCTCCAAGGCTGCATAAGATAGTCGAATTCTACCGGAGCGATTGATAAATTTTCTGATATATTTTTCATAATCCCTATGAGTTGCTAATAAATATCCACCGGCGACTTTCATTATAAAGAAACTACGATCACTCTTTTCATAAAAATTATTTAGATATTTAATTGTGGTACCCAAATCAATTTGGTGTCCCTCATCTAAACATTTGTCCAATTTTGTTTGTGTTATTGCTTCATCGGAAGCGATTAATATTGCCTCTACGATCTTTGCATTTATGTCAATTGTTTTCATATATTTTCCTATCTATTATTTATTATTCGGAAGCGTTCACAATTGGATTTGATATTTGAAATTTGATATTTGGGTTCATGCTTTTCCTTTTGTGCTATTAATGAATGCATTCAGTTTTGGACCTAATTCATCAATTATTTTCTTGTATTCTGTTATTCTTGAATCAAATAGAATTTTTCTTTTTGCGAGTTTCCTCAACCATGATTTAGTCTCTTCAAGCGATCCCCTAGAATACAGGTAGAATCTTTTTCGGTCTAACGAAGTATAACGACCATATCCTTCTGCAATATTTGCTGATATACTGTCAGCCGACCGTATTATCTGATATCCTATAGTTTTTTGAGCTTTATTGTTCCACTTATCAAAATCATACCAGATCATATTTGATAATTTTTCCGCCAACCTATAAACATCCAATTCATATACAAGTAACATGTTTTTCTCTCTTCCCAATTTCCAATTTCTAATTTCTAATTTCCAATCAACAATTATTCTACTTTTTCTATAATAAAATCTTCAAATAGATCAGTTTGATAAATACGGATTTGTTGTGTTTTTATCATTTCCAAAATAGCAACAAATGTTACGATCAATACTACTCTATTTTTAATTGTTTTTACAACCGTTGAAAAATTTACCTTTGATTTCTTTATGAAAAATGTGTATAAATATTTTGTTTGATCATCAATGTTTACATCTTCAAGTTGTACTTCATGGGGAATTGATTCATCTGGGATTTTATCTAACACATTTTTAAAAGCCGTTAGAATATCAAATAATGATATTTTGTGTAATATTTCTTCAGCATCGATATTTCTATCAACATAAGTCAAGTTTGGATTTCTGTGGAAATATGAAATGTTCTCTTCTTCCAATTTTTTCATTTCTTTTCCCATCTCTTTGTATTGTTGATATTCCAATAATCGCTGCACAAGTTCATTTCTTGGATCTTCAATATCATCATTTTCACTTGCTTCGGAAAATCTCGGCAATAACATTTTTGCTTTGATGCTCATTAAAGTACTTGCCATTTCGACAAATTCACCGGCGATTTGTAAATCTAGAGTATGCATCATATTTAGATATTCTAAATATTCTCTTGTGATTTTTGCAATTGGAATATCATAAATATTTAACTCATCACGCTTAATAAAATATAACAATAGATCTAAAGGACCTTCAAAAGTATCTAAATTAATTTGATATTTTCTTTCCATTAAATAACTCAGAGTAAATTTTTAATATTATCGTCTTTTTCAATATTATTGATCGTTTTTTCAAGCAGTTCGGGTTTTTTACCACCAGCGATTGCCATGTGTGCTCTTCCACCACCACCACCACCTAACTTTTTACCGATTTCACTAACGATCTTTCCAGCTTTTATGCCTTCTTTTACCAAATCATCGGTTACTACACATAAGACCTGAGATGTAGAATTTATCACTGTTCCGAAAATTGCAACTGATGATTTGAGTTTTTCTCGCACTTTGTCGCCAATGTTCTTTAGTTCATCGACAGAATTTACTTCAACTATATTTAAATATAAATTGTGTCCATTTATTTTTATTGGCGATTTGATATATTCGTTAATTGAATATCCTATAAGTTTTTTTCTCAATCCAGTAATTGTTTTCTTTAATTTTTTTCTATGTTTTAAAACATTTTCTACTTTATCTGTTATTTTACTTATTGGAGAATCCATAATGTAACTTAATTCGGTTAGTATTTTGTTATTATTTAGTAAGCTATTAATAGATCTTTTGCCGGTAGTTGCCTCAATCCTTCGTATTCCGGAAGCGACTCCGGATTCACTTTTTATTATGAAAGGTCCAATTTCACCTGTATGTTTTACATGAGTTCCACCGCACAATTCGTAAGAGAAATCTCCGATTTTTATTGAACGGACATCTTTAGAATATTTTTCGCCAAATAGAGCCATTACTCCATTTTGAATTGCATCTTTATATTTTTCATTTCTTGAATTAACTTGAATATTTTCAATTATTTTTTCATTTACTAAATTGAGTATTTTATCTAAATCTTTTTCTTTTATTTTTTCATAATGAGTGAAATCAAATCGTAAATATTTGCTGGAAACATAACTTCCTGATTGATGAACATGATCGCCGAGAATTTCTCGTAATGAAGCTTGTAAAATGTGAGTAGCAGTATGATTTCTTGCAGTCCCTAAGCGAGCTTCTTTGTCAACAAATAATTTTACTGGATTTATATTTTTGAGCAATGTTAATTTTGACTCGATTTTATGTAATATATCATTGCCTCTTTTTTGTGTATCAATAATCGAATGTTTTTTGCCTGAAATAATGACTTCGCCTTTATCTCCAACTTGTCCACCCGATTCCGGATAAAATGGTGTTTGATCAAATACCAAGTAAAAATCTTTATCTAATTGAATTTGTTTTAATAAATTTGAGTCAGAAGTGAGATTATCATAACCAATGAATTTAGAATTATGCTGTATTCCTCTACTGCCACTATCTGAAACCGTAATTGAATCTTTAAGTTTTATAGTTTTTATAGTCCCAAATTTACTTTTAGAACGAGCCATTTCTTTTTGTTTTTCCATTAATTTGTTAAATGAATCAATATCAATGCTCAAATCTTTTTCTTCTGCAAGCATATTTGTAAGATCAACCGGGAATCCAAAAGTATCGTAAAGTTTAAATACATCAGTTCCCTGAACTACCTTGTTATTGTGTTTTTTTACTCTATTTGTGATATCTTCAAATATTTCCAACCCTTTATCCAGAGTCAATCCAAATGATTTTTCTTCACTTTTAATTACCTGTTGGATATGTTTTTGACGGTTAATTATTTCCGGAAATGTTTCTCCCATAATTTCTATTAATGTAGGAACTAATTTGTAAATAAATGGCTCGTGTAGATTTAATTTTATACCAAAACGAACAGCTCGTCTAAGCACTCTTCTTAAAACATAACCTCTCCCTTCATTACTTGGAAATACTCCATCTCCAATTGAGAAAGTCAACATTCGCAAATGATCTGCGATAACTCGATGTGGAATTCCTGAATTATTTTCAGCATATTCTACATTTGAAATATCTTCAATATTTTTTAAAATAGGGGCGAAGAGATCTGTTCCATAATTACTTAATTTGTGATTTAAAGTTGCTGTAAGTCGTTCTAATCCAGCCCCGGTATCAACATGTTTTTTTGGTAAAGGAGTTAATTTGTTATTT
>JAUVLI010000156.1 GCA_030600775.1 Fidelibacterota bacterium
CATTTTTTTTTAAAAAAATATAAAAATAATCATTAAATTGTTTTTTCAATATAAATCTATTAAATTAAATAGTTATGAAAAAAATAAAAGAAATACTAAACTACGGTTTCAAAAATAATTACTTTTTAATAATTATTGGAATCTTTGTTAGTACAACGATTGGAGCTACTATTGTAATGATATTGGAGCCGAAAACATTCGGATCATTTTTTAGTGCGATCTGGTGGGCAGTTGTTACAATGACTACTGTTGGATATGGCGACATCGTTCCCCAAAATATTGTTACACGAGTGGTATCATTTTTTGTAATATTTGCCGGCATTTCTTTTGTTTCATTATTCACAGCGACAATATCTTCAATGTTTGTTGCAAGAAAAATAAGAGAGGGAAAAGGTTTGGAAAAAATAAATCAGTTTGACCATCTAATAATTTGCGGATGGAATAGTTCAACAGAAAATTTAATAGAATCAATATTAAATATTGGCAAAAATGAAAACTTTTCTAAAATCACACTCATTAATAATCTTCCTGAAGATGAGATAAATAACATTATCTACAAATTCAAAGATGCGGAAATTAAATTTATACGAGGTGATTACACGAAGGAAATTGTTTTAAAAAGAAGTAACATCAAGGAAGCAAAAGCAGTAATAATTTTACCTAACGAGACAACTCAACTGACAGATTCTGACGAAAAAACATTATTTGCAACCTTGACAATTAAATCAATT
This sequence comes from Fidelibacterota bacterium, assembly GCA_030600775.1. GTDB lineage: Bacteria > Fidelibacterota > Fidelibacteria > Fidelibacterales > Fidelibacteraceae > TCS52. Next base: position 732 of record JAUVLI010000156.1, read on the forward strand.
TCAAGTAAAATTCCAGTTATCGTATTCTTAGAAAACAATGAAAATCGTGTTCACTTAAAGAGAGCAAATGCCGATGAAATATTTGTAAAAAACGAATACAGCGGTTTTATTCTTGCTTCATCCGTCTTGATGCCCGGTGTTCCACAGACAATTTCAAAATTAATGGATACGACATTCGGAACTACTCTTGTGAGAAAAAATATTCCAAAAAGCTATATCAAAAAAACATTTAAGGAACTTTCTGAATATTTTAGAGAAGAAGAAAAAGCGATTTTAATTGGTATATTCAATGAATCTGAACAAATTGCATTTACAGAATTACTCTCTTCGGACACAAGTCAATTAGATGCATACATAGAAAAAAAACTTAAAATGGCTGGACATTCGCTCGGCGAAAGAAACAAAATGGAAGTCAATCTGAATCCCGATGATGATTATGTAATTAAAGAAAAAGACATAGCTATTTTAATAAATAAAAGTTAAAAATGAGAAAATAAAATGAATTATTTTGAGAATTTAAATAAGTATTCACTATTTGATAATTTGACAAAAAAGCAAATTGAAAAATTTCATTCTTTGATCAAAATAGCAGAATACAAACCGAATGAATTAATAATAAAAGAAGGTGAAACCGGTGATTTTATGTTTCTTCTTATTAAAGGTGAAGTGGAAATAACAAAGATCATGACATTATCACTTAATAAATCTGATGAGGACGCACGAGAAAAATCTTTTATTCGCCTTAGTGAAAAAAATTATCCGTTTATTGGTGAAATGAGTTTCGTACAAAATAAAGAGAAACGATCTGCAAGTGTAAAAGCAATAAACAATTGTGTAATCGGCAAGATCTACAACAGTGATCTTACAGAATTGTTTGAAAATAATAACGAAATCGGTTATAAGTTAATGAATAATATCGCTAGAAAAATTGCCGATGATCTTAGAATTACAAATAAAAATATTCTAAAATTGACAACGGCTTTAAGTTTAGTATTAGAAGAATAATCTTTATTCAATTCACAATACATAAAATAAGAGAAAAATCGATATGAAATTACTGTCAAAAGTTTATGATCCAAAAAAAGTAGAAGATAAATGGTATTCCCATTGGTTAGAAAAAAACTATTTCCATTCAGAACCAAATCCAAAAAAGAAACCATATACAATAATGATCCCGCCTCCAAATGTTACTGGAATGCTAACAATGGGACATATTCTCAATAATACTTTACAGGATATTTTAGTTCGTAAAGCACGCATGGAAGGATATGAAACGCTATGGCTTCCCGGAACAGATCACGCAGGAATTGCAACTCAAACTCGCGTAGAAAAAGCATTAAAAGCAAAAGGCAAAACAAGATATGATCTCGGTCGTGAAAAATTTATCAAACTCATCTGGGATTGGAAAGAAAAATATGGCGGAATAATTATCAAACAATTGAAAAAACTTGGTGTATCCTGTGATTGGGAACGAGAAAGATTTACACTTGACGAGGGGTTATCAAAAGCAGTACGCGAAGTATTTGTTCAGCTTTACAACAAAGGATTAATTTACAAAGGTAAACGAATAATCAATTGGTGTCCGGTATCACACACTGCACTTTCAGACGAAGAGGTAATTCACAAAGAAGTAAAAGGAAACTTCTGGTATTTCAAATATCCATTCAAAGATGATAATTCAAAATATATTTTAATTGCTACTACTCGTCCGGAAACAATGCTTGGCGATACTGCCGTTGCTGTAAATCCAAGTGATGAACGCTACAAAAAATACATTGGGGAAACAATAATTCTTCCAATCGTAAATAGAGAAATTCCAATTATTGCAGATGAATATGTTGATGAGGAATTCGGAACAGGTGCAGTAAAAGTTACACCGGCTCACGATCCAAATGATTATGAAATGGGAAAAAGACACGATTTGGAATTCATAAATATTATGAATAAAGATGCTACAATGAATGAAAATGCCGGTAAACAATTCGTTGGAATGACGCGCGAAAAAGCACGAAAAGCAGTAGTAAAAGAGATGGAAAATCTAAAATTATTAGATAAAATTGAAGAACATATTCACAGCGTAGGATACAGCGAAAGAGAAAATGTACCGATTGAACCGTTACTTTCTGAACAGTGGTTCGTTGCAATGAAAAAATTAGCCGAGCCGGCACTGAAAGTTGTAAACGATGGAAAAAT
>JAUVLI010000032.1 GCA_030600775.1 Fidelibacterota bacterium
TGATACTTCAGTTGATTATCAATATCTAACAATAGACATAACAGCAACTGCAGATAAATATTTCTGTGAATGGGAAACTGATTTAGGTCCGGCTAGCTGGTGGGGTCCTACAGGATCTGGTTCAACCTATGGTATTTTAGGCACAAGTACTTTTGCTATGTCAAGTGATGCTGCATATCAAGGAACACAATCAGCAAAACTTGATATCAAAGACGATTCTGCAACAGATGGCGGATGGTTTGTTCGTGAGTATAATTCAACAAAAGATAATATTGCTTACGATTCAAAACTATATATGTATGTAAAATGTGATGTTCCTGATGTTCAAATACGATTTGTTGTAGATGATGATGGTAGTAATGGTGATAGTGGATACGAAACAAGTAGATGGTTTGATATTACTGCAACCGGTGATGATTGGCAAGTAATTAGTTTAGATCTTGCAAATGATCCTGTATATGGTTGGATTAACGGTAATGGGGCTATTGAATCTACTGATGAAGTATCTGTTAGTTCAATACAACTACAATGTGCAGAAGATGTTGATGCAGTTCTATATTTCGACATATTAACTGAAAGACCTGCTGGTACAGATGCAGTTACTTTTAATACCTTACCTGAAAAATTTGCATTACATCAGAACTATCCAAACCCATTTAATCCAACAACAAATATTCAATTTGATCTACCAAAAGCAATGGATGTAAAACTTGTAATATATGATATTGCTGGACACAAAGTTGCTACACTTGTTGATTCTTATATGGATGCAGGATATAAAAATATCGTATGGAATGGAACAAATGATTATGGTAACAAAATTTCCAGTGGTATCTATATTTATAGAATTATTGCAGGAAATAATATTAAAACAATGAAAATGTCTTATATTAAATAATTAGTATATTATTTTCATAAAAAAAAATGGCTCATATTTATTATGAGCCATTTTTAATTTAATTACAAATAAAGTTTATTAAAACATCCTACTCATTCTAAAATAGCCAATCCAAGGAGCATTTTCTGCTGATGTTTCCTTTGCAATATCGAATCTTACTCCCCATTCATACAAATCTCCGGTTTCTATTCCAATTCCAAATGTACTTTTCATATCATCAAAATCATAATCTAACAGATCGGCAGAAACAGAATTGTTGATATTTTTATCTACAATACCAGCATCAACAAAACCAAAAACCCAAATATCTTTAAAACCAATTCCTACTTCTTGATTGATCAATAACATTTTATTACCTTGTAATGACTTAAACTGAATTCCTCTGAGAGAACCAATTCCTCCTAGCCAATATTCATATTGAACTGGATGATCAATGTTAGGATTTCCTGTTACAACCGATGACATTACTCTTGTCCTATTTTGAATAGTTCTTGATATTGTAGTAATATAATTACATTCAAGATGCAATCTGTCAAAACTCCAATCGCTACCATAACCATAATTTTCATATATTCCACTTATTAACATTTCACCCGGAAAAGTCATTCCACTCTTGCCAATATTTATAGAATTTGAAATACAGAATCCGTTTAATTTTCCGGACATAAATGGCAATCCGTCAATATTTTTTACAATCGGTCTTAATTCTTTTTCAGTATCATTTTTGTACAAACCAATTGTATCTTCTTTTTGAGAAATATATTCAAACTTAAATTTTAAAGCATTCTTGAACTTTTGTTGCAATCCAATTTTATATCCTTCTGTGAGTATCCTATCATAATTATCTTCTCCTTTGAATAAATAAGAAATAATATTATCCAGATCATTTGTTCTCCAATTATCAAAATGTTCTGTTTGGTGATACAAATTTGTATATAAACTTAGTTTATTTTTTTCAAAAAAATTAAATCTGACCATAGCTGCTGCTTCCCATTCTTTCATACCAAATAAATATCCACCTTTAAATCCCACATCAAGTGTTTCCATGTTGCCAACTCCATTTCTAACATCTCCCATTTGAAAAGAAAAACCTTCTTGACGATTGAAATCAATTTCGGGTTCATAATTTGGGAACGGATCTGCTTCTCGAAATGTATGAGAAATATTCAATGATCTATTATCACCAAAATTATATTTAAATTTCGATCGATTCCAATTGAATTCCGGCACTTTTACATGATTTCCCTTAATACTTGCTTCCACTATATCACCATTAACAATAACAGATTCCTTTTTGACTATTTTCCCTCCTATATTTTTTATCTTTCCATTAATTACAGAAGTGCTGTCGAGAAATATTTTACCACCATAAACGGTAATATTTCCATTAACAACACCAGCAATTTTTACATCACCGACAAACATTTTCAAATGAACATTTGCTTTCAAAGTATCACCCGCTTCAAGAAAATAATCATCAAATTTCTCTTTAATTACAATTTCATCTTGAGCAAATGAAAATGTGATTAATATTAAAACAATGAATGTTAATTTTATTATTGATTTCATTTTATATCTCCAATTAATTATTTATTAGATTTTTTAATTATTATTTCACCATTTACAGCATTTAATTCAATCTTATGAGTACCACTATTTATTTTTCCCTTTGCAACAATTTTTCTTGAATTAATTTTAGAGATATTTATGTCAAAATCAGAAACAATATCTAAGCCATATCCTTCTGCCGTAGCATCAATTACTCCATCCATTGATTGTGGAATATTTAATAAAATTGATCCATTTCTACTTTTTAATGTAATTGAATTATCTTTTTTGGGATTTGTATAACTTTTCGAAATTTCAATATCGCCACTCATTGTTTCAGATTCAATGCTTCCGGAAATATCATTAATAATTATTTCGCCACCGGCTGTTTTAACAACTGCATTGCCAATAATTTTTATTCCTTCGACATCACCTCCGGCTGTTTCTGCTTCTACATTTCCTTTAATATCATTTATTTCTATATCACCACCTTTAGTATTTGCATTTAAATCTCCCTTGATATTTATTGCTTTAATGTCGCCACCAAAAGTTTTCAAATCAATTGTTTTTCCATCAAATTCGTTTATTTCAATGTCACCACCAAAAGTTTTTGCTTCAATCCGACCTTTTATTACTTCAAGAATAATATCTCCACCCATTGTCTTCATTTTTGTATTTCCGATAATATTTTTACATTCAATATCTCCACCGGCAGAATAAAGATCAATATTACCTTCCAATGCGAAAGAATTAATATCACCTCCCATTGTCTTTGTAAATATCTTTCCATTTAACTCCTTGAGAATTACATCCCCACCGGTAGTTACTAACTCTATCTCTCCACTAATATTATTTATATTAAAATCCCCACCGACAGAACTTAATGCAATACTAATTTCTTTAGGCACATCCAAAATATATTTAATCGATTTTAAACCATTCCTAAAATATCTTTTGTGCTTTAAATCATTCGATAATTTATAACCATTATCATCACTTTTCAATTCTGTGTGAACCTTTTCCCATAATTCTTTTGCGTCATTTTTTGAACGCTTTTTAATTTCTATTTTTTCGGTAAATCGAATTTCATTATTGTCCGTTCCTCTTAAAAAAACATCGCCCAATAATTCGTTAGCTGTCAATTGTGTTGGTAATTTTTTGACACTTAATTTACTATCGGTAACAAAAACATAACTTCCGTTAACATTGCTTATTTTTGTTTCTTGTCCAAAAATAATACTTGCTAAAAATATTAAGAATATTATTTTCTTCATTTCTTTCTCCTATTTTTTTCTTATTAGAATACCTTCGTTTCCATAATATTTATTTATCATTGTTTTAACACCCTCTGCTTCATCATTATTAGCAGCTTTCTTTAATGCAATTTGTACTTTTTGATCATTATCATTTCCCAATATTTGAATGGCTTCCATTCTGATTGCAGCACTTACTTCATTTTGCAATACAAAAATACACGCATCTCTAATAGTATCATTAAGAGAATAATTTTTTAAAGCTCGCAATGCCTTTAAACGAACGCCAGGATTTACATCATATTTAACCGAATGAATTAAAGCATTAAGAATCTCGACATCATTTGATGACATACCTTCCATGATTTTTGCAGAATGTAATCTCGTTCCCGGATTATTTGCCTTTACTAACGCATAAGCTAATAATTTTTGAATATTTGGATCACTTCTATTTCCTTCTATCCTTGCACCATTATTCCATGATAGATCAAAAGAAACATCATTAGTAGCATTAGATACTTCACTAATTTTTATATCATTCAATCTGTTATTATCAATAATTTCCTGCACATTATAAGCAGTTAAAGTCGGATTCATTTCCTGAGAATTTTGAAGAATAAATCTGCCAACCAAAATTCCAATAACTAAAGCTGCTGCAGCTGTAGCAATAGGAGTAATAATTTTATTTGACCAAAATAAAAATTTCTCTTTTGGCTTACCAATAATCATCTCTCTTCTGACCGATTTCATTATATTATTGTGCAATCTTTCAATACGATTGCTGTTCAATTTGGGTTCTGAAATGTTTGCATAATTTTGGGAGAAAAACATTTCATCATTCCACAAAATTGAACAATCTACACACTCATTTTTATGTTTTTTTAATTTCCTTAAAATATTTTCTGGAATTTCGGAAATATCATAATTTAAAATAATGTCTTGAAATTTTTTACAATTCATTGTTTCACCTTTTTTCCATTTTTTCTTTATATGGTTTTAATAATTTACGAAGTTTTTCATTTGCTCTAAACAAATATTTTTTTACAGTTCCTTGATGTAAATCCAAAATAGATGCAATTTCCTTTATCTTTAATTGTTGATCGTATTTCATTACAAATACTGTTCTCTGTTTTTCCGGTAGTTCGTTCAATGCATTTTTTAATGTCTTTTGGAACACTTCTTTTTCTAAAATGTGAGTGGAATTATCTTCAGAAACAGCATAATTTTTTTCATCATCATTTTCATTTGTTAAAAAATCATCATATTTTCTTGTTTTAATATGATTAAATGCCGTATTCATTGTTATTCTATAAAGCCAAGAGTAAAATGAAGATCTGAAACCAAAAGTATTAATTTTTCGAAATATTGTTATAAAAACATTTTGAGCAATATCTTCTGCATCTTGTTCGTTTTTTGCAATCTTTATTGCTATCATCAAAACACGCTCTTCATAGTTTCTTACTATTTCCTCAAATGCCACCATATCGCCCGCCTGTGCTCTTTTAATTACTGCAAATTCTTCCATATTTCTCCATTCTTCTAATTTGACAAACAAATTACAAATATAGTTGTCATTTTTTATCCACTCTTTGCCAGATATATAAATTTAATTATTTTTTTTATAATTTTATATGAAAAAAAGATTTGAATATTAAAATATGTTTATTAAATTAGTTCAAAAATAAAAGGAGTAATAATATGCCCAAAGTCACAATCATTTTTCATCATAACTCAAATTCTCAACAAACTGGAGAACAGTTAAAACAAACAATGGACAGTATTAAAAAATTATCTAATATCGATCACGAAACTATAATTCTTTCCACAGATAAAAACAAAGTGCAAGAAATTTTCCCAAACACAAATTCAAAGATCATTGAATACGATGATAAAAATCCCTCTATTGGATTAAATGAATCAATAAAATCGGCTTCAGGAAAATACATTTTATATATTGATAATACACAAAATCCGGTTTATTTAAAAAATTCCTCATTAGATGCATTTTTATTGGGAGCAGAAAGAAATCCAAAGGTTGGGTTGTTTTATACAAGTTATGAGCTGAAAGATAATGGAGAAATTAAAGAAATACATTTATTGGATCATCATTTAGGACGAGTTCGTGATAATATGGATTATGGAAAAGTATTTTTTATTCCTAAATCGGCTCTAAATAAAATCGGTGGATTTGACAATTCCGTAAAATATAATGTACTTTATGACCTCAGATTAAAGATCTCAGAAAAATATCAGTTAATTCGTATTGCCAATAGATATAGCGGATCATTTTATCAAGTTGAATCAGCAGGTAAAAAAGCAAATGTTTTCGATTATCTATTATCTGGTAAGGAAGTTCAATTAGAAGCCGAAAAAGTTGTAACTGAACATTTAAAAAGGATAAATGCTTATTTGAAACCAAATAAATATTTTCCAGTTAAAAATAAAGTTAAAGACACTTCAACTTTATTAGCATCAATAATCATTCCAGTTGGTAACCGCCCAGAATTTATTGGAACTGCAATTAATAGCGTTTTGGCACAAACAATTCAGGATATTGAAGTAATTGTTATGGTCAATGGCGGACAAAATGATCCTACTGCTGATGTTGTAAGAAAATATATTAAAGGCGGTGAATATTACGATGAAACCAAACCGGAAGTTAGATTATTCGTACTTGATATTAATAGCATTGGTCTATGTTTAAATTTAGGTGCAAAAAATGCAAGGGGAAAATATTATGTTCAATTAGATTCTGATGATCGTTTAAAACCAGATGCAGTTGAAAAAATTATCAACAAATATAAATCTTCACCTGAAGTCGGAATGGTAATTGGATCTTATGAAGTGTGGGAAAAACTTGGGAACGGTGATTTAAAAAGAATGGAAAATATGCCGGTTGTTACACATGATGAATGGACAGAAGAAAACGGAAGAAACAATTTATTAAGAATAAATGGAGCTGGCGCACCAAGATCTATCCCCATCAAAGTAATTAAAGAGATGGGATATTTTAGTATAAATGACGATCCTTATGCAAGGAATTATGGCGAAGATTATGAAATGGTGGCAAAGATCAGTGAACATTATAAGATCGGTCGTATATTTGATCCTGTTTATGAAGTTGTCAGACATGAAGGTGGAACAGATCATGCAATTGATCAAATCACCATTGACAGAAATGATAATGCAAAAGATTGGATGAGAAAAGAAGCTATTATTAGAAGACAAATATCAAATAATAAATAGAAATAAATTCAAAAAACATTTCGGAGTTAATAAATATGAGAGAAGAAGTTACATTGATCGGTGTAGACGGTGGAGCTACAAAAGTAAGTGCTTGGGAAATAAGTGTTAATGAAGAAAACACTTCATTTACTTTAGGGAAAAATAATATTCAAAAAAGATACAACCAATATTCCTCATTTATTCCTGAATTTAAACCGGTTGATATAAAAATTCAATTAGATGAAATGAATAAAAATATTAATTTGATAGAAGATGAAAAGGAACATGGAAAAGCATACTTGGATGCGACAGCAGATGTAATAATTGAATTAGCAAAAAAATGTAATGCTAAAAAATTACTTATCGGAATTGGAATGCCCGGATTGAAAACAAAAGATAGGCGCGGAATTTCCGCTATCGCAAACGGACCAAGAATGCCAAAATATTGTCAATACATTGAAAACAAATTAGAAAAGAATGGAATTGAATTACTCACTCCTATCGATCATTTGGGAAGTGATGCAGATTATTGTGGATTAGGTGAAGAATTTTCATCAGATGGTTCATTCACAAATTACCAAAATAGCTACTATATTGGAGGCGGAACTGGAGTTGCCGATGCTTTAAAACTTAATGACAAAGTTACTCCCTTTGACCAAACAAAGAAATGGATTGCTAAGACATGGGAAATGAAAAATGACAACGGAATTTCGATGGAAAAATATACTTCTGCAAGTGGCATTCAATCAATTTATGGAAATTATGCAAATATTTCTTCCAATGAATTAAATCAAAGAGAGATCTACGCTCCTCAAATAATGGAGTTTGCATTAAAAAACAACGATGAAAACGCAAAAAAAACAATTTCGGAAATCGTTAAAGCTCTTTCATTATTATTTTTTGAAAGATTGACAACTGTCTATTTCGGTTCGCAAAATTTATTTGAATTTGTCAATCCAAATCGTCCAAAACTTGATGCAAACCATCCCTTTAAAAATACTTTTTTAGAATCTATCATTGTTGGACAAAGATTAGGTGATTATTTAAAAAATTCAAAAGGTAAAGGTATTTTTTATGAATCAATAATTGAAGAACTTACTCAAATCATTTCCAACTCAAAATTTGTAGATGATAAATTTAAAAATTATTATTTAAAAAATGGTAAATTTAAAGAAGAAATAATTCAAATTTCCAAGTTAAGAGAAGCGCCGGCTATTGGAGCGGGAATTGATGCTTACTTAACATTCCATAATTAAAAAATAACTTAAATAAAAAGAACATGAAAGCACCAAAATTAATTAAAATAGAATTCAAAGGTCATAGAAGAGAATATTTTAAAAATCCTTTAGAATATCCAATTCAATCCGGTGATTATTTGATAATACAAACAGAAAAAGGGGAAGATATTGGAATTGCCTCTTCTATTTCTGATCATATTGGTTCATCTTACAATATTTCTGATTTTAACATATTAAGAAAGGCAAATAATAACGACATCGAAAAACATGAATCAAATATAAAACTCGAAAATTCAGTAATGGAAATTTCCCTAATAAAAATAAAAGAACTTGGTATTAACATGAAATTAACTGACGTGGAATATCAATTAGATTGTAATAAATTAACTTTTTATTATACTGCAAATAAAAGAATCGATTTTCGTGAATTAGTTAAAATATTAGCAGGTGAATTTAAAACTCGTATTGAAATGAGACAAATTGGCGTAAGGGACGAAACAAAACGAATGGATATCATCGGACCTTGTGGTTTACCACTTTGTTGTGAAAAGCATTTAGAACATTTTACTCCGGTTGATATCAAACTTGCAAAAGAACAAAATTTACCAATGAGTCCTTCAAAACTTTCCGGTTTATGCGGAAAACTTAAATGTTGTTTGAATTTTGAAAAAGATCTTTACAGAACAGAACTTGAAAAATATCCACCAATAGGTGAACAAATAATTAGAAACAAAGTTAAAGGCCATGTCAGTAAAATAAACATTTTAACAAATCAAATTACTTGCGATTTTCAAGATGATACTTGTGAATATTTGACATTAGAAGAAGTCTTACCTCTAACAAAAGAAGCAAGAGATAAAGGGCTTGAAAATTTATGTAATGTAATGTCAGAAATAATAGATGGCAATGAAAATGATTTTAAAAATATTGAAGATAATTAATGATAAAATTAGGCATAACCGGCGGAATTGGCTCAGGTAAATCTACTGCACTAAAAATTTTCAAAAAGTTGAATGCAATCACTTTTGATGCGGATATTATCGCCAAAGATTTACTAATTACCAACAAAAATTTAATAAAATCAATTCAAAAAGAATTTGGAAACGAAATATACAAATCCGGCAAGTTAAATAAAGATCTATTAGCAAAAATATCATTCTCTTCGGCAAAAGCTCAAAATAAACTCAATGAATTAGTTCATCCTTATGTAAGAAAATTCCTATTAAATGAATTTGAAAAATGTAAGAACCAAAATTTTAAAATGGTCGTTGTCGAGGCATCTATGCTCTTAGAGGCAAATATACAAAATGATTTTGATTATATTTTAGTTGTTACCGCAGATAAAGAAAAAAGATTAAAACGAATAAAAAATAGAAAAATTGATCTCGATTCAATAGAACAAAGAATAAAATATCAAATGTCAGAAAAAGACAAGATCAAATATGCAGATTTTGTCATCCATAATAATAAAAGTATACAAAATATAGAGACACAATGTGAAAATATTTGGCTAAAAATTAAGGAGAAACAGAATTATGAAAAAAATTAATATGAAAGTTATTCTAATAAGCTTCATTTTGTTATTAACATTACAGATAGATGCTTACTCTCAAAATGAACATGATACATTAAATATTATGAGAAAAGGTCCACACTTAATTTTTAATGGAAATAATACTGAAATGCAAGTATTCTGGCAATTAAACAAAACAGATACATGCTTGATCAAATGGGGAATTGACACTTTATATTCATTGGGAAATCAGCAAATTTATGAATATGGAAACGATCATCAACATAAATATTTGTTTACAAATTTAAAACCAGGTAACAAATATTATTATCAAATTAAAGTTAATGATAATATTTTTGATGGTTCATTTTATTCTGCACTACCAGAAAATTCTGATCAAGTTAGTTTTTTCGCATATGGAGATACTCGTACATATCCAGCTACTCATAATAATATTACAAAAAAAATGATCTCCTTATATAAAGCTGATCCAAATTTACAAACTTTCATTTTATCAACAGGCGATTTTGTAGGAAATGGTGACATTGAATCTCATTGGGATACATATTTTTTTGATCCATCATATTCTTATATCCAAGAAATGCTTGCTAATCTTCCATTCCAATCCTGCATTGGCAACCATGAACGAACTGGTAAATTATATAGAAAATATTTTCCATATCCATATATTTCTGATGATTTTTATTGGTCTTTTGACTACGGGCCTGTTCACTTTTCTATATTAGATCAATATGCAAGTTACAATATAGATTCGAAACAATTAAATTGGCTTGAAAAAGATCTTATTTCAACTGATAAAAAATGGAAATTTATTATTTTGCATGAGCCTGGCTGGACAGCTGGTTTTGGTCACGAAAATAACATTAATGTACAAAAATATATTCAGCCACTGTGTGAAAAATATGGAGTCCAAATAGTTTTCGGAGGACACAATCATTATTATGCCCGTGCAGAAGTTAACAGCATAGTCCATATTACAACTGGTGGCGGTGGTGCTCCACTCTATAATCCAGACCCAACCTATCCAAATATAGTGATAACATCAAAATCTAATCATTTTTGTAAAATAGAAATTAATAAAAAAATACTCAATTTTACTGCAATGACTCCTGATGGCGAAATAATTGATCATTTTATTTTAAAAACAACAGAATAAATCTATTGAAATATTAATCAGTTCATTGTTCGTTAATCGATATTCGTTATTCAATTTATTACTCTGTTTTTTTAGACTTGAAGAAAACAAAGAAGCATATTTCCTTGTTTTCTTTTACTTTTCCCCTCTCACTTTCCTGACCTATGAAATGCAAAGCATATTCCACCGAATTAATTTTTCCATCTTCTATTCTCCAATCCATATTTATTTTTGTTCGTCCCTGTCAGTTTTTGTTCGTTGCTAAATTCCTTCTCATTTATTAAATTTACTAAAATTCCACAAAACAATAAAGAATGTTCTATTTTTCTAAAAGAATAATATTGTATTTCTGATATTAAATTATTAACTTAATTGTTAATTGAAATGATAAAAAAATAAAAATAAAGGAGAATAAACATGTCATTAATAATTGATATTTTCGGTCGTGAAATTTTGGACTCAAGAGGAAATCCAACTGTAGAAGTTGAGGTCTTATTAGAAAGTGGAGCTGTGGGAAGAGCTGCCGTGCCATCAGGGGCATCTACCGGTGAACATGAAGCATTAGAATTAAGAGATGGTGGCGATCGTTTTATGGGAAAAGGCGTTACAAAAGCAGTTGCAAATGTAAACGATAAAATAGCTGAAAGATTAATTGGTGAAGATGCATTAGAACAAGCATATATTGATAAAATCATGTGTGATTTAGATGGGACTGAAACAAAAAAGAATTTTGGAGCGAATGCTATTCTCGGAGTATCTATGGCAGTTGCTAGAGCTGCTGCCGATGAATTGGCAATTCCACTTTATCAATATTTAGGTGGAATCAATGCAAGAACTTTACCAACACCAATGATGAACATTTTGAATGGTGGGTCGCATGCTGATAACAATGTTGATCTGCAAGAATTTATGATTTTTCCTGCTGGTGCAAAATCTTTTTCAGAAGCATTGCAAATGGGCGTTGAAGTGTTCCATGCCTTGAAAAAGGTTCTTAAAGAAAAAGGATATAATACGGCTGTTGGTGATGAAGGTGGATTTGCACCTAATTTAAAATCAAATGAGGAAGCGATAGAATTAATAATTGAGGCGGGAAATAAGACAAAATACAAAATGGGAAAAGATCTATTTATTGCATTGGATCCGGCAGCAAGTGAATTTTACAACAAAGATACTAAAAAATATAACTTAGCTTCTGAAAACAAAATGCTTACTTCCGAAGAAATGACCGATCTATATGAAAAATGGATTGAAAAATATCCAATCATTTCTATTGAAGATGGATTAGCTGAAGATGATTGGAGTGGTTGGAAAATACTAAATAAACGAATCGGTAACAAAATCCAAATTGTTGGTGATGACATCCTTGTAACAAATCCAAAACGATTACAAAGAGCAATTGATGAAAAAACATGCAATTCAATATTGATAAAGCTTAATCAAATTGGCACAGTAACGGAAACATTGGACACAATTGAATTGGCTAAAAACAATGGATTCAGTGCAGTAGTAAGTCATCGTTCAGGAGAAACAGAAGATACTTTTATTGCTGATCTGGTAGTTGCTACTGGAGTTGGACAAATTAAAACAGGCTCTGCTTCACGTACTGATCGTGTTTCAAAATATAATCAACTTTTAAGAATAGAAGAAAATATTCACGAAGTTGTAAAATTCAGAGGATTAGAAGCTTTAAGTATTAAATAATATCTTTTTTCTTTTCTATATTATAAAGTTAAAAACTTTAAAAATATGATCAATAAAAAAAACACCGGAATAAATCCAAAATTATCAATAAGAATAATTATCTTTGCATTGATCATTGCATCTGCTTCTATATTTTTTGGTGATTCGGGATTATTATCATATTTACAATTAAAAAAGGAAATTCAAGATATTAAAAATAGAAAAACTGAATACGAAAAATTGGAATTAGAATTATTAGAGAAAAAAGATAAATTACAAAATGATAGTGAATATTTGGAAAAAATCGCTCGCGAAAAATACCGAATGGCAAAAAAGGATGAATCTGTTTACAGAATCATTAAAAACAATTCCAAAGAAAAGAAAAAATAATTTTCTTTAAGAAATAAAAAAGTCCTGATTTTTTCAGGGCTTTTTTTATTGGTGTAATTATCAAAGAAATTGTTTAAATTATTATTATATTTTAAGGATATGATAACTATTTTAAAAATGAAAACAATTCTTCACCAAATATTTGAAAGCTTTAACCATCTACCCAAATCGATGCAAAAATGTAATATTAAAAATATTTATTTAAATTATTCTAAGATATTTTTTTCAATTGTTATCATTTTATTTTTAAATAAATTGCTATTTGGTAAAATTGAACCGTTGAAATTACTTCATGCAAAAACACTTAATCATATTTCTGAAAATGACAAATCCTATTTATATCTAAAAGACGATGTGCGATTTAAAAAGGGCAATATTAAAATATTCTCCGATGAGGCATATTATTATAAAGATGAAAAATATCTTACTTTAAATGCGAATGTAATAATAATTGATTCTACCACCACAATAAAATGTGATTTTGTAAAATACTATACAGAGACAGATAAAATTGAAGTGCCGGAGAAAATAAAAATAAATTATGATAAGAGAGAATTGAATTCCGATAGAGCTTCAGCAGATTTGGAAAATGAAATCTACTATGCAAACGGAAATGTTGTGATCAAAGATTCATCACTTATCGTAAGAGCTGATTCGGCAATTTATTATAATATAAAAGAAATAACCAACTTATATAATAATGCTTCAATTATTGACACGGTTGAACATAATGAATTCTTCGGAGATTTTATAAAATATTATATGCAAAAAGACAAATTTGTAAATTATATTGATCCGGAATTTATTAAAAAAGATTCTACAGGCAAAGAACTATTAAGAATCAATGCGGAAAAAATATCGGGAAATACTAAAAAAAAATATTTCACGGCAATTGAAAATGTAAAAATTTTTAAAGATTCGTTGAAGGCAAAATGCGATTCACTATTCTTCTCTGATTCATTAGAAATAGCATCACTAAATGGTGAACCAGAAATATCGCATAAGAAAAACATTATATTTGGGAAAAAAATTGATATTACTTTTCACGATTCCAAAACAGATGAAGTAATTGTCAATGAAAATGCTACAATGAAATCAACAAAGCGGGGATTTCTCGTCAATAACAAGGACACAGTAATTGAAAATACAAGCAATCTTACCGGCAAAAAATTAATCTTAAAATTCAAAAACAAGAATAATTTAGATTGGCTAAGAATGGAAGGAATGGCTTCTTCCGATTATCATGTTTATGAAGATTCGGTCTATCAAGGAATAAATAAAGCAAGTGGCGATACCGTAAAAATGTTTTTTGATGGTGATTCTTTAACCGATATTTTTGTTATAAATGGAGCCGAAGGAACATTTTATCCTCATGGATCAATCGGTGATATGGATACAAGCTTAGTTTACAATTCAGATATAATTTACTATGATCGAATAAATCAAAAAACAACTTTATATCAAAATAGTAATATGATATATGGTGAAATGTCACTTGCTGCCGATACTATCAAAGTTGATTGGCGAAAAAATATCTTATATGCACTTCCTCAAAAAACGGATTCAGGATTAACAAATATTCCCACGATGCAACAAAAAGGTGATGATCCATTAAAAGGAGAATATTTAGTATATAATATGGATACAAAAAGAGGTAAAATCTTTCAAGGTAAAACGAACATTGAAGACGGATATTATTACGGAAGTAAAATTATGAAACGAGAAGATAAACCGTTTTATATTAAAGATGGTAAATATACAACTTGTGATGCCGAAAAACCACATTACTGGATTGAGAGCAAAATGATGAAATTAGTACCAAAAGATAAGGTCTATGCCAAGCCGCTAATTCTAAAAATTTATGGTGTGCCTGTTTTTTATTTCCCTGTTGGAATTTTTCCTGTTCATAGTGGTGGACGCCAAAGTGGCTGGATGATTCCTTCTTATGGAGAAAGTAGTATCAGAGGAAACTTTTTGGAACATGGTGGATATTATTGGGCACCAAATGATTATTTTGACTCACGATTACTTGGAAATTTTTATGATAAAAAAGGTGTCGAATTTAATTTTCGTAACAGATATAAATTAAGATATTATTTAAGTGGAAATTTAAATGTTAGGTATTGGAATGATTTTATTCCTGACACAAAGACCACTGGTTACAGAATTGATTTAACACACAATCAGACATTTGGAAAATATTCCCGTTTGAATATCAACGGATCTTATACAAGTGATAACATTCGCTACAAAGAGGAAACTCTACAACAAGATCGTCTTAACCAAAATATTGTTTCTAATGCGACTTTCTCAACTCGCTTGGGACCATTTGGAATAAATGCAAATGCCTATCGAAAAGTAGATCTGTTATCCGGAAATATCGTTGAAAAATTTCCTCAAATTTCAATATCCAAAAATACAGCTCCCCTATTCAAAAAGAAAAATATTTTACAACCAAATAAATGGTATCATAATATCCGTTATAATATTTCAGGGAATTTAAATAATGTTTATACTTCTACTTTACAATCTGATTCTACATTCTTAAAAAAGACAAAAAATATGGCAAAATTTCAAAGCAACATCAACTTTACACATAAATTTTTCGGCTGGCTAAATATCTCTCCATCTGTAAATTATAATGAAGGATGGATTATAAAATATGACAAACCTGTGATACCAAATGATTCTATTTTAGTGGATTCCATCGGTAACATAATTACAGAAGAAGTAAATGAATTTAAAAGAAGAGGAACTTATTCCGGTCGCCTTAGTGCAAACACAAAAGTTTACGGAATATTTCCAATCAAGATCAGCAAATTAGAAGCGATCCGTCACATTGTTAGTACAAGTTTAAGTTATGGATATACACCTGATTTTTCTGAAAACGAGAACTATATTTATAAGGGAATAGGTACCAATGGTGAAGAATTAGAATATGATTATTTTAAAAACACGATGATTGGAAATACGCCAACAGGTAAAAGCGAAAATTTAAGCATGTCTTTCAATCACACATTTGAAATGAAAGTCAAGCAGAAAGATGGTTCATATAAAAAATTCCATTTCCTATCTTTATCACACAATTATGATTTTCTAAAGGATTCACTTAATTTCAGTAATATTTCCGCTCGTACAAATATTTCAAAATTACCCGGCGGAAATTCACTTTCAATAAATGCTACATTCAATCCGTATGTTTTCCGAACCGATTCAACAGGTATGAACGGCAATCGAATAAATGAATTGACTATACCAAGAATGACACGCTTATCATTAAATACCGGATTCAATATTAGTGAAAGCAAAAGAGCAAAAGATGATTCTACTAAATATTCAGATGATAGATTTTCCAAATGGTCAATTAGAGCTGGTTTGAGTTATACACATTCTGCCACGAACCCAAATATTGCTAACGATATTTTTTCTACTTCTTTGGCATTTAAAGCAAATTTAAGTGAAAAATGGTCGGTAAGCTATAACGCTCGTTTTGATATTTTAAACCAAAAATTGATCTATCACAATATTTCTTTAAGAAGAGATATGCACTGCTGGGAATTATCATTTGACTGGACACCATCGGGATACAACAGTAGATATTTTTTGAAGATAAATGTAAAATCACCTAATTTACAAGATTTGAAATATGAAAAGAAAAAACGATTTGGGTATTGATAGAATTTATTTCACAACGAATAACACGAATTCCTCGAATGATGAATATGGCTTTTGCAACTAACTAGAACAAACAAAAACTAACAAGAAAAATTATTTTCGTAACAAATTTCGCTAATTGCTCGAATTTGGGAAATTGGCTTTGTAATCATTATTAGGCATTAAAGAATAAACAATAGCAAAATAATACTTGGTAATTTATAATGGATTAGTTAATTTATAAATAATTGTT